>JBEKJM010000018.1:0-27688 GCA_050011215.1 Nitrososphaerales archaeon | reverse complement strand
GACTGGACCTCTACC
The DNA here is from genome assembly GCA_050011215.1 of Nitrososphaerales archaeon. Lineage (GTDB taxonomy): Archaea > Thermoproteota > Nitrososphaeria > Nitrososphaerales > Gagatemarchaeaceae > UBA183. The sequence continues at coordinate 27,673 of JBEKJM010000018.1, read as the reverse complement.
ACCCCAGCCAACTGAGGTCGCAAGCCCGGTCGAGGAAGCGGGAACTATACGCCATGAAACAGGGGCTGGAAGCCCACGACCTTCAGTCGTGGGAGGATGTCACTCAGGCACGCTGTCTGTCCTCAACTTCCCGTTCTCAAGCGTCACGAAGAGATACCTATTGTCGGCAAAGACGAGCGTAAGCTCATTCTCTTTCTCGGTAACAGTCAGCAGTGCCTTTCCAATGATGCCGTCAAACCTGGCCATGCTTGGCTTCCATCTCGCTTGAAGTCCATATTTCTGTGTTGCAGCGTCACTCGGGGATGTAAGAGGTTAGGCGGGCCGTGGTAGACTCGTAAGATATCTTCTCGACGGGCAAGCCTGTCGTGGTGCGTATCATCTCCCTAATCACCTCGTCGAGACTCTCTTTTCGCCCATGGAGTTTGAGCTGCTTGAGCGCCCTGTGAGTGTCCTCGTGGACCTTCACTGTCTTGGCCAAGACGGCCGCCTCGTTGGTCTGCCTCTATTTAGGCTGAGGAGGTTTTGACTCGGTATCGTCGCGAGTTCATCATCTGCCCACGGAGCTAACCTGGGCTATGACTGGGACGGCGTTCACCTCATCGTCGACGGCACATATTTGGCCCTCGATTTAGGCTTTATTTGGCGCATAACGACCCAAGGCCGTGGGTTTCCTCGAAGGCGTCAAGGTGGTAGACACCACCAGGCTGCTTCCGGGGGGCTTCTGCACGATGCTCCTTTCGGACATGGGAGCGGAGATCATCAAGGTCGAGCAACCGGGCCTAGGCGACTACATGCGGGCGACTCCCCCTACTAAGGACGGCGGAAGTCCGGTCCACGCCACTGTAAACAGGAACAAATTCAGCATCGGAATCGACCTGAAGGCAGAGGAGGGTAAGCGTGTGCTGCGCAGACTTCTGAAAGAAGCCGACGTCTTCGTCGAGGGGTTCAGGCCCGGGGTAATGAAGAGGCTCGGTTTCTCCTTCGAAGCTGTCAGGCGAATCAACCCGAAGATTGTGTACTGTGCAATCTCCGCCTACGGCCAGTCAAGCCGCCTCAGTTCCATGCCCGGCCATGACATCGACTTCCAGGCGATGGTCGGGACGCTGGGCTATTCTCGCAGGGCCGAGGTGCCGCTGCTTCAGCTGAGCGACATGGTGTCGGGGACCTATGCGGCGCTCGCGATCGCGGGTGCGCTGGTGGGACGGAAGGGAGCGGTCTTCGTCGACGTTCCCATCGTGCCGTCTCTCCTCTCTTGGATGGTCCTGCCCGCTTCCACTTACTTGGCTACCGGTCGCCCTCCGAAGGAGGGGGACAGCCTGATCTTTGGATCGACCCCATACTACAATCTCTACCGGACCTCGGACGGGAAGTACATCGCCGTCGCTGCGATCGAACAAGAGTTCTGGCACAACCTCACGGATGCTGTGGGCGCTCGGGAGCTCGAGCAGAAGAGGTTCGGCACCCCCAAGGAAAGGAGGGAAGTGACCAGCCGGCTCAGACGAATCTTTGCCTCGAGGACCCGAGACGAATGGGCAAACCTGCTCATGGACAAGGATACCTGCGCCACACCAGTGCTATCGGTGGAGGAGGCTCTGACCAGCAGTTGGGCGACGGCCGCATCGATGCTTGTCGAGGTCGCAGGGGATGGGACTGTAATCAACAGCCCCATCCGCTCGAGACCCAAGATGCGCTCGCCCCCCTTCACGGCTGCGCCGTCCTTGGGCAGGGACACCAGCTCGCTGATGGCTTCACTGGGCTACAGCGAGAGGGATGTGGCGAGGCTAAGGAGACTGGGAGTGGTCCAGTGAGTTGCTGACTCTTCTTGCGTGAGACGGAACCGTGCATCTTAATCAAACAGAATCAGCGCGAGGATGCTTGATATAGTCGAAGGCACTTCGGAAGTCCAACGTTGGATCCTCTCAAAGGAATTGCTCGACGCTCAGGCAGGCTCCCGGGATGACCAGGGTCGCGGTCGTCGGGATCGGACATTCCAGGTTCGGCAGGCGGACCGACGTCAACATCGCCGAGCTCGCGTTCGAATCGATCAAGCAGGCTGTCGACGACGCGGGCGTCGACAAGAAGGACATCAAGAACGTGGTCGTCGGAAGCATGGGTGGATGGTACGAAGAGGCGCTTCCTGCGGTGATCGTCAACGAGTACGCGGGCCTGGAATCGGTCGGAACGATGAGGGTCGAAGCCGCCTGCGCCAGCGGGAGCGCGGCGGTCAAGGCAGCCTACAACAGCATACTGAGCGGGGAAGGCGACGTGGCCATGGCCGTGGGCGTGGAGAAGATGACAGAGGTCGACAACCCGACTTCGATTGAGCTGATCGGGAGGGCCGGCTCGTACACGTGGGAGTTCGAGAACTACGGGACGACCTTCCCGGCCTACTACGCACTCTACGCCGTGTCCCACATGAACAAGTTCGGGACCACCGAGGAGGACATGTCGAGGGTCGCAGTGAAGGCGCATCACTACGGGGCGATGAACCCGCTCGCCCAGTTCCAGAATGAGATCACCCTGGAGAAGGCGCTTACTTCACAGGTTGTATCGTGGCCCCTGAAGTTGTACGACGCCTGCCCGCTCACCGACGGTTCGGCCGCAGTGATCCTCGCTTCGGAGCGGGTCGCCAAAGGACTGACAGACACGCCGGTCTGGGTCAGAGGGATTGGCTATTCCTCGGACTCCGCCAACCTAAGCAGAAGGGGGGACTACGTGGGGTTCCGAGCGTCCGTCGAGGCCGCAAAGAGGGCCTACGCAATGTCGGGAGCCACTCCCGGCACGGTCGACGTGGCCACCTGCCACGACTGCTTCACGATAGCCGAGCTAATGGCATACGAGGACCTGGGATTCTGCAAGAAGGGAGAAGGAGCCAAGATGATTCGTGAGGGTCAGACAGAGGTCGGCGGGCGCATTCCCGTGAACTTGGACGGCGGCCTGAAGGCCAAGGGACACCCGATCGGGGCGACCGGGGTCTCGATGACCGTGGAGATCACGAAGCAGCTCCGCAACGAAGCCGGCAAACACCAGGCCCCGATCAAGAACGGGATAGGGCTCGTCCACAACGTTGGCGGGACGGGCCACTACGCGTACGTAACCATTCTCTCGAGGGATTGAGCTTGCAGGAAGACCCCGTCCTCCATTCGCGCCGGTCGCTCACACTGAAGTTCGACATCCCGATCTCAAGGACGCACGAGTTCTGGGACGCACTCGAACATGGGAGATTCGTCACCACGAAGTGTGCCAAGTGCGGGCAGGTGAGCTTCCCGCCCCAATCCGATTGTCCGAAATGCATGAGCGGCGAGTTTGCATGGGTGGACCTCGGCCGCGAGGCGACCCTCGTGACATTCACGCACGTGGAGATCATACCAGCCAGCTTTGCAGAAGACGGCCCCTACATCGTGGCCATATGCGAGCTTACGAACGGCCTCAAGGTGCTAGCCTGGCTCGAGGGAATCGATTACGAGAAGGCCAAGCCCGGCATGAGGGTCAGGGTCGTGGGAAGGAAGAGCAAGGAAGGGAATCCTTACTACGTGTTCGTCCCGGCTTAGAACTCCTTCGGGACAGTGCTCATCACCTCAGCGACCCTGGTGAACCTGTCCTTGTACATCAGGATCTTGGTGATCGAACCCTTGAAGCTCAGATGGCCTTTCAGCACGGCCGTCTGGATGTCCATTTCGCCCTTGACTACCTTGGTCCAGGCATCGTAGGTTCCGTCGAAAGAGAACTCCACAGGCGTCCCCGCTGCCGCTTTCAGCAGCGTGGTCACCCCATTCTCCACGGTCAGGACGTAGTTCTGGCCGATGTCCGTCGCGTTGAAGGCTATGGTGGTCTTGACCGACTTCGTGCTCTCCAACCACTTCTGGTCCTGAGAGAGAGCTGCCTGGACCTGCGAGAAGTACTCGTCGCTAAGGAATTTCGCCATCTTTCGTCGTCCCACCACCAGACGCTCTGCTTTTGAGCTTACCGATGGATCCTGAAGTCAAGACGGTCACCAGCCGCTTCTCGCCCAGGTGTAGCTCGCCGCTCATCTCCCGCAGGAGCGGGGCCACAGTGTTCGTGGTCTTTACTATAACTGCCCGCGGGTTCCCCTCCACGAGGATGACGGTCACTTTCCCGTGCCTCCTTTCCAGCATCGCAGAAAGGTCTCTCCTGTCGCCGTCCGAGAGATCCCCATCGGCGACAAGAAGCACGTATCTCTTGGACATCTAGCTCCCGCCGAACAGGATCTTCGAGTAGAACTCTTTCGCCCCGCCTCGGAGCAGGAAGACTCGGGGCTTGACTCTAATCCTGACAGGGTCCGCGGTCCCTTCTTCCAGCGTTCCCGCGACCAGGCTCTGCTTATCGAAGCGGAGGTAGAGGGCGGAATGCTCGTCCACGAGTTCGCCGATGTCGCCTTTCAGCCTGTCCTTCGTCAGCGCCGGCAGATGGGCCGCGATGCTGCCGAGGGCCGCGGCCGCATCCTCTCCGATAAAGCGATATCGCACCCTGGTGATAGCGTTTCCGAAGTGCCCCTCCAACCGTTCTTCTACAGGCACTGCATCGACCGAAAGCATGGAGGTAATCGCCTTCGTGAGGGTCTGAGGGTCTTCAGTGGCGTGCAGGATGTACGAGACCTCGATTGACTGAATTGATCCTTTCAAGCCCGTCTGCGTTCCGCAATCGATAACTAATAGCAGTTTGCGAACCTCTGTCGTGCCAAAGAAACTTACGGTGGAGGACATTCTCTCCGACGAGCTGAAACGCGAGATGAACCTCGACACGGAGACGTACGTCGTGCTTGACGACTGGGATTCGGTGATGCACAGCGTCTACCAGATGCCCATCGAGTACGCGGGGTATACGATCAAGGTAGGCGACATGAAGATTCTCAAAGAGATGATTGATTCACTCGCTGGCTCCGACTTCGACCAGGTCAAGAGGAGCGAGAGCCGGAAAAAACAACTGGAACAGTTCACAAAGACGCTCAGCATGTACTACAACCTTGTTTTCACGAAGGGAGAAAAGAAAGTTGGGTTCGGAGCTCTGATACACTTCCCGAAACTGAAATCGAACCCTGAGAGAAGCGGAGGCATCGTCCTTGCCGCCAAGATTGTTGTGTCGGGGAAGAAGCGCGTCGCGACCTTTGAACGGGGAAGGTTCGACGACTTCCTCGTCGAGGTCCTGCCGTTCATCAACCTCCTCGGCGACCTCTATCGACAGACGAGAAAGATGTAGCTCCCGATGAAACAGTACGTCCTAGGCGTGGAGAGCACCGCTCACACTTTCTCCGTCTCAGTGGTCTCCACCGAAGGGGAAATCCTCTCCAATACAAAGAACGTCTACAAGCCTGCGGCAGGAAGCGGGATACACCCATTCGAGGCCTCCCAGAGCCATGTGAAGGCCGCCGGAAAGGTGCTCGGGGAGGCCATGGCGGAATCAGGGATAGCACCAGCTCGGCTTGAGGCTGTGTGCTACTCGATGGGGCCCGGACTCGGGCCGTGCCTTAGGGTCGGCGCGGTGGTGGCCAGGACGCTTGCGTCCGCACTCGACAAGCCTCTCGTCCCGGTCAACCACGCTGTGGGGCACATCGAGCTCGGTTGCCTGCTGACAGGCGCAAAGGACCCTGTGGTCCTTCTCGTGTCAGGGGGACACACGATGGTCATCGCCTTCTCTGGCGGGAGGTGGAGGGTTCTGGGGGAGACTCTTGACCTGACCCTTGGTCAATTGCTGGACCAATTCGGGAGGCATTCGGGCCTGTCGTCACCGTGCGGGGCCGCCATTGAGACCGCGGCGTCCAACTCTTCAAACTATCACAGACTTCCCTACTCTGTGAAGGGGAACGATGTTTCCTTCTCCGGGCTGCTCACGGCCGCAAAGAACATGGTCAGTTCTGGGGAGAGCTTCGAGTCAGTCTCCTTCTCGATTCAAGAGACCGCCTTCGCGATGGTCGTCGAGGTCACAGAGAGAGCTCTCGCCTTCACCGGAAAGCACGAGGTCATGGTTGTTGGAGGGGTCGCCGCGAACGCGAGACTGTCAGACATGATGACGAAGATGGCCGCGAGGCACTCCGCGTCTGTCAGCTTGACTCCTATAGTGTACAGCGGCGATTGCGGTGCGCAGATTGCCTGGACTGGCTTGCTGGCACACAGCAAGGGCGTTCAGGTTCCGGTCAGAGAAGCCAACGTTCGTCAGTCGTGGAGGCTTGACACAGTCGACATCCCTTGGAGAAACTGAGAGTCCTAAGGGCCGGCTCCTGTACCAGGGCGCAGAAGCCGACATTGTAAGCGGCACCTGGCGGGGTCTCGCCGCGGTGTACAAGGTCAGGAGACCATTGCTCTACAGACTAGCTGAGCTTGACATCGCGATAAGACATCAGAGGACCCTTCACGAGGCCGAATTGGCTCATTCTGCACGGAAGGCCGGAGTGTGTGTGCCGAGGCTCTACTACATCGACGCTCCGCGCACAACACTAGTCATGGAATACGTGGAGGGAAAGAGACTGAAGGAATTTGTGTCGTCGGCCCCCGAGGAAGAGGCGGGGAACTTCTTTCGCGCCCTCGGCAGGAACGTCGCTCGGCTCCACTCCGCGGGAATAACACACGGCGACCTCACGACAGCAAATGTCATCATAAGGGACGGCGAGCTGGTCTTCATCGATTTCGGCCTCTCTAGTCACTCTTCTAGGCTGGAGGACCACGCGGTCGACCTCAGGCTGATCAAGGAGACTCTGGTCGGGGCCCATCCATCAATATCCTCCATGGCCCTTGAACGCCTCTTCGAAGGGTATTCCGAGGAGACAGGAGCGAAACGGACGAAGGCAGTGACGAAACAGCTCACGAGCATCGAACGGAGGGGGAGGTATGCCCGGCTCTCCTAGCGTCTGGTTTGCGACCTCGAACGATCACAAGTTCGAGGAGGCTCGGTTCGTCCTTCAGGAGTTGGGAATCGTCCTGCGCCGCCTTCCGTCCAAGGGTCCGGAGCTCCAATCCGGCGACCCCTCAGAGGTCGCAGTTCACGCCGCGACCGGGGCCTATCGGACCTCGCTGAAGCCTCTCTTCGTGGAAGATACTGGACTCTTCATCGAATCCCTGCGGGGCTTCCCCGGGACCTGTGCCTCCTTCGCCTTCCAGACTCTGGGGCTGGAGGGGATTCTCAAGCTGATGGAGGGGATCAGCGCCCGAGACGCCGAGTTCGTGAGCGCGGTCGCCTATTGCGACGGCTCTTCCGAGCCCCGCGTCTTTGTGGGCCGGCTGAAGGGAAGGGTGGCGCTCCGCCCCCTAGGGAAGGGAGGATTCGGCTTCGATCCTGTCTTTGTTCCGGCCGGAGCGAAGAGAACCTTGGCTCAGACTACGTTCGCCGAGAAATGCGCCATCTCTCACAGAGCGAGCGCCCTGAGAGCCTTCGGCGGGTGGCTGGGCCTGAATCGCAGCAGGTAACCTTTATCAGCACAAATCAAAGGACTCGGCAAGAAGGTTACGCTTTGGCCCGCATTCACTCGCACAGGCACGGAAAGTCTCACCAGACGAGACCGCCCAGCAAGGGTCCTCCCAGCTGGGTGACGTCTACCCCTGAAGAGGTGCGGACCACAATCCTGAAGCTTGCAAAGGAGGGAATGCCGCAGAGCAGGATAGGTCTGACTCTGAGGGACGATTACGGGGTCCCGCTGGCGAAGCCCCTCCTCGGAAAGTCAATCGGCAGGGTGCTGGCCGAGGGGAAGGCCTCTCCGAAACTGCCACAGGACCTCCAAGATCTCGTTGTGCGAGCCCAGAGAGTCCAGATGCATCTGAAGACGCATCACAGCGACAGGAAGAACGTCCATTCCCTCGAGCTGGTTGAAGCCAAGATCTATCGCCTGTCGAAGTACTACAAGAAAATGGGAATTCTACCTGCCGACTTCAAGTATACCGCGGTCGTCGCCCAGTTGGCCTAGCCGGAGCCAGACCAACATTGACGGCCGACCTCGATGGCCTCCTCGGCAGGTACAGAGCTCTCGGTCCGGAGTTCCTGAAGCTCGCCCGAAGCGGAAAGAGGATACTCATCACTACCCACATCGATGCTGACGGACTTGCGAGCGGTTCGATCGTCTTTGCCTCCCTGATGAGGAAAGGGGCCAACGTCACACTGCGGAGTGTTCCGGACCTAGATTCCAAGACGATTCGCGAGCTCGAGGCACAGCGGTACGACTTCTGCATATTCACTGACCTCGCGTCTACTCTCATAGCAGAGTTGGGGGCCGCCTTCGACGGCAGATACCTCGTGATTGACCACCATCAGCTCTCCGAGGGTGACATGCTGAACCCGGCAGTCGTCAACTCCTGGGCGTATGGGTTCGACGGCGGTAGGGAGGCCTGTTCGTCGTCGATGGCCTACTTCTTTGCAGTCTCAATCGACCCCTCAAACAGGGACCTCTCCCCACTGGCAGTCGTGGGGTCCGTGGCAGACAGACAGGACACTGGTCAGGGGAGGTCCCTAACGGGCCTCAACAGGGCGGCAATGGACGAGGCGCGGTCGTCAGGCCTCCTGACACTGTCCAAGGACCTGATGTTCACGGGGAGGGAGACGCGACCCATCCACGAATCAATCGCACTGACTTCGAGCCCCTTCCTGAAGGGGCTGACTGGGAGCAAGGACGCTGTGCTGTCGGCGCTCCACGAGTCCGGCCTCCAGCTCAAGGACGGAGGGACTTGGAGGACAATTTCGTCTCTTTCTGCTGAGGAAAAGATGAAGCTGACAGAGGTCATCGCGAGCATGCTGGGACCGGCAGAGGGTGCGACCGACGCCGTCGCTAGCTTGGTTGGTGAGGTCTACACTCTAGAGTTCGAGGACTCCTTCACGCCGCTCAGGGACGCCAGGGAGTATGGCACTCTTCTCAACGCCTGCGGTAGGATGGCAGCCTCAGGAACGGGCATCTCGATTTGCCTCGGCGATAGGTCTGAAGCCTTGAAGACCGCGATGAAGACACTCTCGGAGTACCGCTCGGGACTCAACAAGGCCCTCGAAGCCCTGACGGGCGACGCCTCAAGGCTCGAGCACTTCGGCTCAATGGTGTTCGTGAGGGGCGAGGGAGTCGTTGACGAGAGGTTGCTTGGGCCCGTGATCTCAATCCTGACTTCATCACCCGGCTTCAGGGACAAGGTCGTGGTCGGCACGTCCTCCAGCCAGAACTCTGAGCTGAAAGTCTCTTCAAGGATCGGGGACTCTTTTTCAGGAACCGTGAACTTGGGGCTGGTGATGCGTGAAGCCGCTGGGGCAGTGGGTGGGGTCGGTGGAGGGCATACGATGGCCGCAGGCGCAAGAATCCCGGCGGCATCGGTCGAGGCCTTCTCAAAGGCCGTTGCGGAAAGAATGCTCGTATGAGAACTACGATCAAACTCTCGATAAGGTGCGCTGACGTCGATGTGTGCCGCAATCTCACTTCTGTCCTGACACCGGACAACGAGGGGGCTCCTCATGGTATGACTCTGAGGATGAGAGCGAGGAAGGAGACCCTCGAGTTCCAGATAACATCCGATTTCCCATCAGGGGTTGTTTCGACAGCGATAGCTGTGCTCCGCGACGTCCTCCTGTTTCAGGAGGTATGGCTTTTATCGCGCGTCAGAGACACCTGAAAGTATGGAGGGACTCTCATGCTTGACGTGAAGCTAGTCAGGGAAGACCCGAATGCGATAGTCAACAACCTAGAGAGAAGGGGGGCGCTCCAGAAGGTCCCTCTTGTCGACGAGGCTTTGAAGGCCGATGCAGAATGGAGGAGGTTCAAGACCGAAGTCGACAAACTCAGGCACAAGCAGAACGAACTGACTGCCCAGGTCGCTGCGATGAAAAAGAAAGGAGAGCCAATTGAGGAGAAGCTGAAGGAGGTCAGGGGCATTCCTAAAGAGATAGACGACTTAGAGGCGAAGTCGGCCGAAAGGCACACGCGACTGAACTCCATCCTAATGAGCATGCCTAACATGCTCCACGAAAGCGTTCCAGTGGGAAAGGACGAAACCCAAAGTGTCGTCGTGAGGTCGGGGGGTAAGAAACCCAAGTTCAGCTTCGAACCCAGGCACCACATCGACCTGCTGACCGGGCTCGGCATGGTGGACATGGAACGGGCGGCAAAGGTCGCCGGAGCGAGATTCTTCTTCCTGAAGGGAGACGCCGTGAAACTCGAGCACGCGATAATGCAGTTCGCTCTCGACTTTCTGAGGGAACGCGGATTCACGGCTGTCGAGCCGCCCTTCATGCTCAACCGCGCAGCCTACGAGGGGGTCGTCAACCTCGAGGATTTCGGGCCAGTGATCTATAAGATCGAAGGTGAGGACCTCCACCTGATTGCAACTTCAGAGCATCCGCTCGTGTCGATGCACATGGACGAGATTCTGGAGAGCTCCGACCTCCCGCTCAAGTACTGCGGGTTCAGCCCGTGCTTCCGGGTCGAGGCGGGAGCGCACGGAAAGGACACCAAGGGGATCTTCCGGGTGCACCAATTCTACAAGGTGGAACAGGTCGTCTTCTGCAGGCCCGAAGAGAGCTGGAAGCTTCACGAAGAGCTGGTCTCGAACGTTGAGAGGATCTATCAGGCCTTGGAGATCCCCTACAGGGTGGTCGTGCTCTGCAGCGGCGACACTGGCTTCATGTCGGCGAAGACCTTCGACCTCGAAGCCTGGCTCCCCGGTCAGCAGAACTACAGGGAGATGGCTTCCGCGAGCAATATCACCGACTTCCAGGCTCGAAGGCTCCTTATCAGGTACAGAGAGAAGCAGAACGCTCCAACGGCCCTGGTCCACACGCTCAACTCCACAGCGGTGGTGACTAGGACGCTGGTCGCTCTGGTCGAGAACTTTCAGCAGAAGGACGGGACTGTGAAGATTCCTGAGGTCCTGAGCCCCTACATGGGGAGCATCGATTCGCTTCGTCATCAATGAGGTTATAAGCGAGACGGCGGCGGGCGCCTCTAATTGCCGAAGAAGGTAGCGAAGGTAAGGGACAAGTGGAAGCTGAAGTCCTGGGTGGTGGTCAACGCCTCCCCTTCCTTCGGTAACGCTCCGATAGCTCGCGTCCCGCTCACGGACATAGAGAAACCCGCTGGGAGGGTCGTCGAGACGACGCTCTACGACATATTGAAACAGGACCCCCAGCACTACAGCTTCAAGCTCTACTTCCAGATCGACAAGGTCGAGGGCGAGACCGCCACAACGGTCTTCAAGGGGCATGAGTACTCTCGTGAGTTCCTGAGAAGCCTCATCAGGAGGGGTTCCTCGATGTCAGACTTGATCAAGGACTACACAACGAAGGATGGCTACGTCGTTAGGGTCTACTGCATCGCTCTGTCGCAGGGCCTGATGAACAGTTCGAAGAAGCACGACCTCAGGGTCGTGATGGACAGGGTCATCGCCGAAAGGTCCGCCAACCTCACCTACGACCAGCTGGCCCAGGAACTGGTCCTTCAGAAGGTGGCTTCGGATGTCTACAACGAGGCGAAGAGAGTCACGCACCTTAGGCACGTCGGGGTGAGAAAGAGCAAGCTGATCTCGAGGCCCGACCAGAAGAAGATGGAGCCGCTAACCCCGCTTGCCGCTTGAGACGATTTTCACAATATCCCTGTTGCTGAGTTTGTGCTCTGCCGATAGCCTCTTTCCATTCCGCGCGTCGATGGCATAGAGGAAGCTGTCTGCTAGCTCCGTGTGAACCGTCCTCGCGAGGTCAAGTGTGGTAGAACCTCCCTTCATGACATACGCGTCAGGCAGGACGTTGCCCTCCTTGTCTGAAAGCCTCGTCTCGTCCTCAACGGGGAAGACCACGACCGCGTTGAGAAGCCCGAAGTAAGCTTCGTTAATCGCTTCTTGGACTCCAGTGCCACCAAACGTTTTCATGACCTTTTCGTCTACCATCTTGAGGGCATTGGCTTGGGCAGGGGTCAGCTTCTCTAGTGCGACCACCTTGAAACTCTCATCGCCAGGCACGTATTGTATCAGTCCGTGGTCGGCGGCTCTTCTCAGTAGAAGCTCGGCTTCGGATGCGCATGGGATCACCTTCCTGCCGGTCTGCTTCAGCTTGCCGATGTTGGGCGGAGATGAGGGGAGGTCAGACTTGTTGGCCGCGATCAGGGAAGGCTTCGTCAGTTTCCTGACCTCGACCACGAACTGCATGAGTTGGGCATCTGTCCACATGCTTGGCTTTTCAGTCCTCAGATGGATGTGCAGGACCACCTGCTCAACGTCGGCTAGGGAGACAGAAAGGCCTGAGAGCCTGTTGGCAAGATGATCCACGATTTTCCCCCCTGTCTGTTCAAGTGCCTTCGAGACCCTCTCCCAGTCCTTCTTCAGGAGGCCATAGACCCAGAGGTCGAACTCACGCTCGACCATTTCGATGTCCCTGAGCGGGTCGTTGGAACCTGGGGGAACCTTTCTGCCCTCCATGTCCGTCGATCCAGAAGCATCCACCACCTGTATCAGGGCGTCGGCCTGCCTGACATCATCCAGGAACTGGTTCCCGAGCCCTCTGCCTTCTGAGGCCCCCTCGACGAGGCCCGCTACGTCCACTAACTTCACAGGTATCAATCGCGTGCCGTCGACGCAGATGGAGTTCCTCGGCTTGTCTGCGACGCCCATCTCCTTGCACACGCACTTCGTCCTGAGGTAGGCTACGCCGACATTCGCCTGAATCGTGGTGAATGGATAGTCTGCTATTGGCACGTCCTTCAAAGTCGCGGCTGCGAAGAAGGTCGACTTTCCTACATTGGGTTTGCCGACGACTCCTACGAGCACGCCCGACTGTGAAGCTCGGCCTGTTATAACCGTCTGGCCAGCTCGCACTGCTGATGCGCAGGGCTTGCGTGGTGGGGGGCGGGCCGACCGACGTCGCGGCGACCATGCAGTCGCGACGGTATCAGGTTCAACCGATATATCATCCATCGCTCAGACCATGAGGGAGGGACTGAAGGATAGGGGATGATGCGATGGCCAAAGTTCTGATTTGCGATCAGGTGGAGACCGAGAAGCTGGCGCTTGGCGAAGGGATTGTTGTGGACTACCGTCCCTCGATCAGCCGCGAGGAACTCCTCCAAGTTGTAGGCGGGTACGACGCACTCATCATCAGGAGCAGGACCAAGGTTGACAGGCAGGTGATCGACAAGGCTTCCCAGCTGAAGCTGGTCGCCAGGCCCGGGACGGGGCTCGACAACGTTGACGTGGAGTATGCGAAGTCAAAGGGGATAACGGTGGTGAACAGCCCCGAATCCCTAGTCGAGGCCGTCTCCGAACACGTCACGTTGCTGATGCTCGCGCTGAGCCGTAGGCTGGTGAGGGCCGACGAAAGCACCAGGGCGGGCAAATGGGAAAAGAACTCCTTGAAGGGGACCGAGCTCAAAGGCAAGGTGCTCGGCATTGTCGGCCTCGGCAGAATCGGAAGGAGGATTGCTGAAATAGCTGGGACACTCGGCATGTCAGTTCTCATATATGATGTCATACAGGTCCCACCCGACGTCATCGCAAAGCTCCGATGCCGGGTTGTGTCCCTCGATGAACTGTTCAGTTCCTCGGACTTCATAACTCTGCACGTCCCGATGACCGACGAAACCAGGCATCTCGTCGGCCCCTCGAGGCTTGCGCAGATGAAGAAGGGTTCCTTCCTGATCAACACCTCACGAGGTGGAGTCGTGGACGAAGACAGCCTCGCCGGCGCCCTGAGGGACGGCCGCATCGGGGGCGCTGCGCTCGACGTCTTCGAGAAGGAGCCCCCTTCCGGCGCCATACTGGCCGCCCCGGGGACAATCCTGACCCCTCACATTGGGGGGCAGACCGAAGAGGCTCAGGCGGACGCTATCACCATCATAGGGGATAAGGTCCGCTCTTTCTTCGGCCGGTCCTGAGCACCCAAGAACGTTTATTTGCCGACCGAAGACGAGGCGCCCAGATATCCATGTACCGTCAGATCTCCAAGACCTATCAGGACATCTTCCACGAGAAGGCTGGAGATATTAGAGCCAGAGCAGTGCAGCTCAGAAAGGAGCCGGCGATGATGAGGGTCGAACGACCGTGGAGGCTCGACCGTGCCAGGTCGTTGGGGTACAAGGCGAAGGAAGGTGTCATCGTCGTGCGCGCGCGCGTTTCAAGGGGTGGGATGAGAAGGCAGCGCCCAACCTCCGGCAGGAGGCCGAAACACATGGGTGTCTTGAAGATGAAGTCTGCGGTCTCGTCTCAATCGGTCGCAGAGAGGAGAGTCTCGGAGAGATTCCCCAACATGAAGGTGCTGGGATCCTATCCTGTCTGGGAGGACGGCAGGTTCGCCTGGTTCGAATGCATCCTGATCGATCCGCTCAACCCGGGCATCGGGAAGGACTACAACTACAGACGCGTTCTAGGCGTAGTGGACTGACGCTATTTCTTCATCTCGCTGCTGTGACCAGGGAAGATCTTTGAATTCGGGTCCACGTACGCTTTTGCCACGTTGACTGCCAGCGCAGCCTGGGCATTACCTGTGGCGATGAGGTTGAGCTTCATGCCGTCGAGCGGCCCCGCAATGTCCCCTGCCACATAGACTCCGGGGATATTCGTCTCCATCCTCCCGTTGACGCGTATTTCTCTTCCCTCAATTTCGAGCCCCCAGTCCTTGATTGGGCCTAGGTCAGCCCTGAAGCCAATGTTGACCAGTATTGCGTCGACGTCGACAGTCGTCTCAGCCTGGGTCCTGTTGTCGAATATTACTGCCTGAGTCAGCCTGGTCCCGTCGCCCACGACGCGCCTGACCTCGTAGAAGAGTTTGATCTCCACGTTCGACTTCATCAGCTCCCTGACACTTCCCTCATGGGCCCTGAAGAAGTCCCGTCTGTGAACCAGTGTTACCTTCTTTGCAGAATCCTTGATGCTGAGAGCCCAGTCGACGGCAGAGTCTCCTCCTCCGACAATGAGGAGGTTCTTGTCCTTGAAGATGCTCGTGTCCTTGACGAAGTAAGAGACTCCCTTGCCCTCATACTCCGCCGCTCCCTGGGCTTCAAGCCTATTCGGCGCGAAGGCGCCCACTCCTGCGGCGATGAGGACGGCTTTGCTGTAGTGTTTGGTTCCCCTGTCTGTCCCAAGCTCGATGATCCCATCGGTCTTACGCAGTGTCGTGACGCGCTCGCCTAGCACCACCGTGGGATGGTATTGGAACGCCTGTTCAACTAGGTTCTTCACGAGGTCCCTCGCCAAGATCTTTGAGAAACCAGGGACGTCAAAGATGTACTTCTCCGGGTACAGTACCGCAACCTGCCCGCCCGGCTCCTCCAGCGCGTCGATTAGCTTGGTCTTCATCTGTCTCAGGCCTGCATAGAACGTTGCGAAGAGTCCGGTCGGTCCGGCCCCCACAATCGTCAGATCGTAGACATCCTGGGACAAACGCTTCGGGACTGACCCCGAGAACTATGTATAAGCGTTGTCGCACTTTAGGCGAGTCCGGCCACGACCGAGTCGGCTGGTTTGATCACTTCGCGGAGCAGGACCGTCGCGTACTGCCCCCTGGCGAGGGTGAACGACAGGTCGGTCCTGTCGCCTGCGCAGGAATACGAGGGATCTCCGACGGCGAGGTGAGGCCTTCTGAACCCTCCCTCGGCGCTCACTTCTTGCATCTGCTTCACGTAGAACTCCTTCGCCGAGACCCGCTCTTGCGTCATCACCTCTTCGAGGCACGAGTCAAACCTCGACCCGTAGTTCCTGTAGGCGAACCCTGCGAGTTGCACCATCGGGGCGGCAGAAGGAGGGGCGCGCTCCTTCACGCCGTGGACCGGAGACGTGGCTAGGCCGTCTTCCGAGGCCTCGCTCCAGTTGTCTCCAGGTTCATACGTCGAGATGTCAAGTCCCTTCAGGAGGGCCAGACTCAAGGTCCTGTTGAAGATGAACGACTGATATGCCTGCACGTAGAGTCTTCTCAGCTTCATCGGGACAGCCCTCAAAGCTCCTGTCCAGTCCTCGGGTTCCGAGGAAAGACGTCTGGCCACCATCCTTTCGACGTCTTGATGAACCGGGAGCATCTTCGCCCCTTCGGCATACCTGCCGTCGGCCATGGCGTTCTTTGCTGCACGGGTCGCTTCGTCGTCGGTCGTGCGCGGTCTGAACAGCATGAGGCTCACGGCCTCTTCGAACTCCTGCCGGACCAGGGCCCTCCCAACGAGATGAGTGCCCACCTCCCTCGCCCCGAACCTCTGGAATCCGAAAAAGCTGGGCAGACGCCTTGCACTCGCGAGAGCAAACGCTTCCTCCACGCGAATGGGCATTTCGGCGCAGCACTCCCTCAGGACTATCGTGAAGCGGTTTCCTCTGATCATCCCCCGAGAAAGGGGCCGGGGAATGAAACCGACTAGCTGGGCGGTGAACCTCTCTCTGACGACTCGAGTCGGGCGCAGGGACTTCGTGCTCGTGGGGGTGGCATATTGCACCGCCACGGCCCTCTTGTCCTTCATGCCTCCATAGCTGAGCCTGCTTCTGAGAGCCTCGCTCAGAGACTTCTCCATGTGCAGGGTGTCGATTGAACGCTTCTCCACGCGGTAGAGGGGATAGTAGTCAGGACGGTCCTCACTCGTAATCTCCAGTTTCGGGACGAATTCCTCAACTCTGAAGTCCTCCTCTGATGACCTGGCCAAGGCTTTGCATGGCGCCCCCGTGCTCGCGTAGGTCTCGATGCCGATGGCCCTCTCAGCTTCAGGGACAGCGATCAAAGCAGCCGAGGCGCGGGGATAGCACGGTTTTAACATCTGTGGGTGCCGAGAAGAAGGCGGAGAGCAACCTCCGCAGCAAGCCGGTGCCGCGCGCGCTGCTCAGGAGGAGGACGAGCCAGCCGGGCAGCACGTCTGGACACACCTGTGCAGGCATTTGCTCGCGACCAAGTTCTCGGAGGAAGGATATCGACTCGTTCGGGCGCCAATGCCAAATCGCGTATATTCGGCCAGGGCGTCACGCCAATACAAGTCTGATAGGACCCGCTTTCGTGGTCCTTAGTACCAACCCGCGGCATCAATCGGTGCTGATCTCCTTTCAGCGAACCCTCTCCTGCTTCAAGACTGGTTTGAACCGAGTCGAGTGCTTATCGGGCCAAATTCATTGGTCCGACATGGGCGAGAAACCTGACCGCTGCACCAAGTGCGATAGGATTTGCGTTGAGAAGGACAACTGGCTGCGCGGACCGTTAGAAGGAGAGTACGAATGGCTTTGCGGACGCTGCTACAGAATTGAGGGGGCGGTCTTGCCCCTGAAGTGGAGGGCTTGACTGGTACGCCTGACCTTCTGGCCTGAATACTGTCTTTATCTTGCGCCTTAAAGCAGCTTGAGCTTCCCAGTAATCCCATCCAGCACTTCCTCGGGTCCGGGGCCGATTCCCAGGCACGTTACCGTCCCAGGCTCGAGCTGAGTGAGCCCCCTGTCCTCGATCAACGCCGCTGGGAGCTTGGCGGCCTTCGCCTTCTTGTAGAGCTCACGGAGGGTCTCCTCAGTCTGGACTTTCAAGACGATCTTGGCTTGGCCCTGCTCTTTCCATTCGGTGAACCAGTTCGGCCGCCTGTCCATCGTCTCTTCCGCGGCAGAGAGCGAAGCGTGGGCGACTTGGGCAGCAAGCTTCCCCTTCCCCATCTTCAAGTCAGACCGCACGACGATCGCCTGTTTCATCCTTCTTTCGGTCGAACGGTTATTACAACTGTGAATAAGCCTTTGCGAATGGTTCTTCCCTCTTGGCGTCCAGGTTCGACGTTGTCGTCGCCGGCGGCAGCATAGCCGGTCTGACGTTCGCTGCCGAGGCTGCGAAGAGGGGCCTCTCCGTACTAGTGGCTGAGGAACACAGCGAGATCGGCGAGCCAGAGAAATGCGACGGCCTTGTCAGTTTACGAGGCCTGCGGCGCTACGGCCACCCCCCGAGACCTGAGGTTGTTCAGAACGAGATTGCTTCGGGTGTGATGCACTCACCTCTAGGCAAGCACTTCTCAATCGACGCGACCGCCCTTGATGTCGTCGTGCTCGACCGGAGTGCGTATGACAAGCAGGTCGCTGATGAGGCTCGGGCCAACGGCGCCGAGGTGGTGACCGGGGCTAGGGCCTCAAACTTCCTTCAAGTCCAGGATGAAGTGTCAGTAGACGTCGGTCCGGAGACCGTGATTGCAAAGTATTTTGTCGATGCCACCGGACCAGCCTCGAGTCCCGGAGTCGGAATCCTTCCCGCGGCCAAGTACGAGCTGGAAGGAGATTGGGTCAGAGAGCGCGCAGTCGAAGTCTTCCTCGATGCCAAGCGGTTCCCAGGGTTCTTCGCTTGGGTCATCCCCTTCGGGCAGCGCATGGCGAAGGTCGGTGCGGCCGGGTTTGGGATCAGCCCCTTCAAGGCGCTCGATTCCTTCCTTGCTGACAAGCCTCACAGGATACTACGGAAGGTGTCGGCGCCCATCTACGTCGGGGGACCTGCCCCCCGGTTCGTAAGTGGGAGAAAGGTACTCGTGGGCGAGTCGGCCGGTCAGGTGAAGCCTACCACAGCGGGCGGGATAATGACATCTGTGGCCGGGGCTGTTATGGCCGCACACTGGGTAAGCGAATCTTTCAGGCTAGACGACTCCAGCCTGCTCGAGAACTATCAGCGCGAGTGGGAGGCTCAGTTCCTGCGGGAGATGAAGACCATGATGAGGCTACGGGGTGTCTTCAGGAAACTCTCAAACTCTGACCTTGATGCCTTGGTCGCGACGATCGCGACCCCTAGGATTCTTCGCAGGCTCTCTAGGAGCGACTTCGATTTCCATGCGTCTGCACTGCTGGGGGTGCTGGGGATTCAAGGCCTCGCACGCATCGCCAGGGTGGTGGCTTCCTCCGAGGTCCGTTCACTGCTCAACGAGAACCGAGGAACCCCGCCAGCCCAGCAATCTATATGAGCTAGGCCCCAGGGGGTTGCCAGAGAAATGTCGCAGGCCACCGTGTCCCTTCCACTGTGCGGCTCGTGTAACAGGCCCGTCAAGCCTGCCGAGAGGGCGACGAAGTTCCTTTGTCCCAACTGCCATGAGACACTGATCTGGAGATGTGAGAAGTGCAGGAAGTTCTCCAGGCGCTACAGGTGCGTGAACTGCGGCTTCGAAGGGCCCTAGGCGAACCTGAATGGGCTCCTACGTCATACGGCTTAAGGTCCTACCGCAAGACACAACCACCGAGCACCAGAAGATCATTGATTCCGTGGCCGGCGCGCTTCCTGGCCAGGCGAAGATTCGAAGCCAAAGAATCGAACCGATAGCCTTCGGACTCTCAGCCATAATTCTCGACGTCGTCGCGCCTGAAGAGGAGGGCATGATCGAAAGGATCGAGGCGGCGGTCTCTGCGGCCCCACTGGTCGGCCAATCAGAATTCATGGGCGTCAGCAGGATGTCCAGCAAACTCCCTACGTGATGCGGCCTTCGGGATTCCTTTTATACCACCTGAGCCTCCCTTTTCATTGCCGTTTCTAGCACGATGTGTAGACAATGCGCTATCCTCTAAAATATGCCGCCTTCGAATGGATCAAGGAGAAGAAGAGCACCACAGACGACGATCTCATAGAGGCCCTCAACAAGAACGGGAGTAGGTGCTCCCCGGACGAGCTTGACAAGCTCCTGATGCAGCTAGAGATCCTCGGTCTCGTCACCATCAGGTGGGTGGCGAAGGACAAGCGTAGGATCGAGATGGTCGAGATGCCGAGTGAAGAGGCCCGCATGCCGCACGTGAATGAATAAATCGAACTCACCTCTGGGAAGGTTCGGCATGGGCGTGGACTTCGGCGATTCTATACCGAGAGAGAAGATCAAGCTCGAAGACATCTCAGGGTGGAAGCTCGCAGTCGACGGCTACAACACCCTGTACCAATTCCTCGCGATAATCCGGGGCCCAGACGGCGGCCATCTCAAGGACTCGAAGGGGCGGGTCACCTCCCACATCTCTGGCCTCTTCTATAGGAACGTGAACTTGTTGGAGCTGGGCATGAAACTCGTCTACGTGTTCGATGGGAAACCCCCGGAACTGAAGATGGAGGAAATCGAGCGTCGGTCTGCCCAGCGACGTGAGGCCAGGGACCAGTATCTGAGAGCACTCCAGGCTGGCGAAATGGTCCAGGCCAGGAAGTATGCCGAAGCCTCCACCGTCCTGGGAAGAGATATGGTCGCAGACGCCAAAGAGCTTCTCGATGCAATGGGGATACCATGGGTTGAGGCACCTTCCGAGGGGGAGGCGCAGGCTTCCAAGATGGCCGAGGAAGGGACGGTCAACGCGGTAGCCTCACAGGACCACGACTCACTCGTCTTCGGGGCCCCTGTGCTCGTGAGGAACGTGACGATATCCGGGAAACGGCGTCTCCCTAGCAAGGGTATAGTGATTAACGTCCAACCAGAACGAATTCGGCTCTCGGATGTCCTCGCCTCAACGGGGCTCACCAGGGAGCAACTCGTGGATTTCGCGATTCTCCTTGGGACTGACTTCAACCCCGACGGATTCGAGGGCGTTGGCCCGGCCACCGCGCTCAAGTATCTGAAGAGATACGGTAAGCTTGAGGAAATTGTCGAGCTTAAGGAGCAGCTCCACGAAGTGAAGTATGGAGAGATCAGGGCACTATACCTCAATCCTCCATCGGTGAAGGGAGTCAAACCGGAGTGGAGACCCCCGGACAGGGACAGACTCCTCTCCTTCCTCGTTGACGAGCATTCCTTCTCGCCAGAACGCGTCGAGGCAGCCTTGAACAGGGTTCGACAAACGAAGTCCACGCAGTCGGAGACGCTTGAGAAGTGGTTTGGATGAAGGAACCAGGTCTGCCTAGCCTGAGGGATATAGAGGAGGCTGAGGGCAGGATTCGGAAGTACATCCCGCCAACGCCGTTAGAGAATTCGAAGGGCATCTCCAGCCTCCTCGGGCGCGATGTCTATCTGAAGCTGGAGACTTTCCAGCCCATCCGTGTCTTCAAGATACGTGGCGCGCTTAACAAGCTCCAGTGCTTAAGCGACGCAGAGCTCAGGAAGGGCGTCGTCACGGCCTCCTCGGGCAATCACGGGTTCGCCATTGCGTATGCGTCCCGCATCTTCGGTGTTAGGGCCTCGATCTGCGTGCCCGAGAACGTCAACCCGCAGAAGCTGAGGGCCATCGAAGAACAAGGGGCCGAGATCATAAGGTTCGGCAGCGGGTACGATGAAGCCTATGACAACGCGGTCGCCATTGCGAAGAAGCGGGGTCTAACATTCATTCACGCCTTCAATGACAGAGAGATAATAGCGGGCCAGGGAACGTGTGGTCTTGAGATCGTGAGGCAGCGACCCAGCCTCGATTCCGCGACCGTGGCCATAGGCGGGGGCGGCCTCATCGCTGGGATTGCCATAGCCCTCAAGGAGTCCTTGGAGAGTGTCCAGGTCTTCGGCGCCGAGACCAGATCCATTCCCTCTATGTACGAGTCCTTGGGTCAAGGGAGAATGGTCCATGTGGACCCACGCCCTACCATTGCCGACGGCATGCAGGCGGCGATTCCGGGCGAGCTCACGTTCGAGGCCGCACGCAGATACGTCGACAGGATAGGGCTCGTGACCGACGAAGAGTTGGAGGACGCGATTTACGACCTGCTTTTCCTGGGACGAGTCACTGCCGAACCGGCGGGCGCTTCTCCTCTGGCTGCGATGAAGGGACCCCTGCGCCACGAGAGGGCAGAAGAAGCGGTCCTAGTCATCAGCGGGGGGAACATAGCGCTTGACCTCCTGAGCTCGATTCTTACGAAAAGAGCGAAAGGAAGCTCCTCGGGTCTCTAGTCGACAGGAACGGGTTCGCCTGACCTTCCTCCCGAAGCGTCCTCGAGGGAACGTCCCCGTAGTCATGGCCCGGATGCATGAGCGTCGAACCAGGGAGTTCCATTATCACTTGCAGGCTCCTGAAGATCGACTCGCCGTCAGCTCTTTCGAATTTGCCAATCGTGCCAACGAACAGAGTGTCCCCAGTGAAGACGTTGCGGCCGTCAAAGAGGCACATGCTGTCCTGGGTGTGCCCAGGAGTGTGAAGAATCTTCAAACTGGTCCCGCCCAGCCTGATCTTCTGTTGATCTTTCACCCTAACGTCGCAATCTAACGGTGAATCCTCATGAGCGACTACCTTCGCACCTAGCATGTCCGAGAGCTCCCTCAGCGTTGCTGTATGGTCAAAGTGCTCGTGGGTAGCGATCGCATACCTGACTTTGGCCCCCATCTCAGTCGCGGCCCTGACAATCGGTTCAGTCTCCCAGCCGGAGTCAATGACGACCGCCTCACGACTCTCTTCGTCGACCGCAACATAGACGAAATTCGCCATTGGTCCCACCTTGATCTGCTTAACGACCAATCGGCCCATAGCTCCCCAGCAATCTCCGAGGTATTATTCTTGTGAACGCGTGCGAGCCTGAACAACGTCCATGGAGCGTAACCATGTGATGTGTGGACGAAATCGCCGACATTGTCGCCTAGAGTCATGCGAGAAGGAGCCGCGCAACGGAGAGACAGTCAGAGAACCGACCTCTAAGCGTCTATTTGATTTCGGGCTCAACAATGTTAGAGCAGGTCGCTCTTACACTTCCGGAGGGAATCCAGTCCGGATGGGTGATTTCTCAGAGGCCTTCAGGTTCGACAGGATGCGGAGCGGCAACCCAGCGGTATACCTCTTGAAGGAGCAGTTCGAGAAGTTCGCCAGTTCTTCCCAGAAGCTCGACGTCTGCGAATCAATCGCCAGTTGCTTTTACCAGCTTGAGCAGTATGAGGACGCCGCCAACTGGTACGAGACCGCAGGAGGGCTCATCCTATCGGAGCCCAACACGCCGCCAGCGCTCAAAGCCATGGCGGCCCTGAGCGAGTACGAAAGGGCGTTGGAGTGCTACCGCCGAGGCGATGACGACGGGAAGTTCACCGAATGCTCGACCCTGATTGGAGAGCTCAGGCGGGCGTCCGCCTCGGCCTGAGCTGTTGGGCTAGGGCTTCGTCTCTTCTTCCTTGGTCTTCTGTCTGTTCGTCATTTTGGTATAGCATTCCTCGCAGACGGGTTCTTCCCGAGGGGTGATTCTGAAGGTGTGGAGTACCACCTCGAGCTCCGAGTCGCAGAAGTAGCACTTGGGCTTCATGATGGTCCTCGCCTCGTCGCGTAGACCCTACGCCTCTCCATCCTGCCGCCGTCTCTGAAGTGCCACACTTCGGCATCGCCGTTCGAATTCTTGCCCCAGCTCACCAACTCCTCAAGCTCCTCCTTCTTGACCCGGGCCCTTCCGCTCTTCACCTGGATCAGCAGCAACTTCCCTCCCTTTGCCGCAAAGACGTCAACCGCGCCGTGGGATGCTGCGCTTCTTTCGACCAGCCACCCCTCATGCTTGAGGATATTCATCGTTCTATATTCTCGTTCCCGGCCTCTTGCGTATCTGCTGACCACCAAACGCTACGCGTCCTTTACTCGGCTGGCGTCAGTAACGCGCACGGATAAGCTCTTGCCACGGACTTCCACTCCCGATACGAGAAGGATTGAACCCAACACCGCGAGCGCCCCTATCCAAGCAAATGCGGTGAATGCCTCCCCAAGGAATGTCGCCGAAATCAGGATGGCGACTACGATCTCTAGCATCAGGACCACAGCGGAGGAGCTCGCAGTGAGGTGCTTGAGCCCCTGCTGGTAGAGCACGAACGGTACCACCGTGTTGAAGAAAGCAGTGAAAACCACTGCCCACAGTGACTCCTGCGACAACGTCTGTTCGAAGCCCGCAGTCAGGGCCGGTGGCACGACAAAGATCGCGGTGACCGCGACGATGCAGGCAGCCGAGGCCAAAGGGTCCCACTTCTGCTCGTCCATCTTCTTCTTGGAATAGAGTATGTAGCCTGCCCAAGAAACGGCAGCGATGAGGTACAGCGCATCGCCCAAGCCCTGACCGCCGGCCAACGCCCCGAAATCCCCGTTTGTTGTTATCAAGAACGTCCCTGCGAACGCGAGGAAGATGCCAACCACCTTCAAGCCCCCTAGCCTCTCTCCGAGGAAGACCACCGCCCCGATCGCAGCGAGGATGACCGACATGTTGACGAGCAGTGCGGCCACCGAGGCTTCCGTGTACTGCTGTCCGACGAATTGACAGACGAACCCGACCGCGTTGAACAGTCCCACGACCCAGAGGGCCCTGTTCTTGAGGAGAGGCATTACATCTCTGCCCAAGGCCCAGGCCACACCCAGCATCACCGGCGCCGCGATTGCAAATCTCAGGAACACGAAGGTCCTGGGGTCCAGACCTCCTTTGATTCCCAATGAGACCACGGGAAATGATGTCCCCCACATCGCAGCGGCGAGAGCCGTCTCAGCGAGTGCAATCCCCGCTTCCCTCCTCAAGTCCTTTTGCGCGAATGAAGTCCCCAGATAAGCATTGAACTAGGACGAGTAAGCTTATGACAACGGTGGTGATGGCATGGGTCGCTGTACCATGGAGGAAGTGAGGCGATCTGTCAAGGACCTCGAGTCCCACTTTTCAGACCAGCTTGAGCGTCGTGACAGGGTCCTCAAAGAGAGCAGAGATGTCATTACCTCCAGCTCGAGGGCGATCATCAGCGTTCACCAGGGCAAGATGAAGGACGCCGCCAGGGAACTCTCGGAAGCGAGAGCCCTTCTGAGCTCACTGAAAAAGTCGGGCGGGGGTCCGGTATCCCGGTATCTGATTTCTCCGGAGACCGAGTACGTGGAGGCGTCGGCGGTCTTGGCCCTGGCACAGGGGAGGACGATTCCATCAAGAGACGCTCTTGGTGCATCCCCCGAAGCCTACCTGCTCGGTCTGCTGGACACGGTCGGCGAGCTGAAGAGGCTGGTCCTTGATTCGATAATGAGTGGCAAGATGGCAAAGGCGAAAGGTTACTTCGCCATCATGGAAGACCTGTACTCAGTTTGTTCCCCCATGGCCGTGTATGACCACGTCGTGAACGGGACTCGCCGCAAGATCGACGTGGCAAGGATGCTAGTCGAAGACACCCGGGGTCTCATGACTGAGGAGGTCAGACGCGAATCGGTGAACTCTTCGCTAGTGCGCCTGCAGAAGAAACTGGACCGGGCGACCCACCGCTAGAACTCTTTCAGCAGCGCGCTGGTCTTGAGGCTGGGATACGGCGAATCTAGTCTGACGACCCTCAGCTTGATTCCTCGCGTTTTGCTCTCTCCCTCGATCTCTGACTCCATGTGATGCTGGTCGTAGCCCAGAGCTACAACGTCTGGCTTCACCTTCTCAAGTGTGTCGTAGATGTTCCCCTCGACGCCCAAGATCGCTGCGTCCACCTGTCTGAGAGATGAGAGCAACGCCACTCTCTGGTTCTCGTCCGAGATTGGTTCTCTCTTCTTCCTCTCACGGATAGTGCGGTCTCTCGCCGCCACAACCACGAGAATGTCGCCAAGACTCTTCGCCTTACTGATCGTATAGAGGTGGCCAGGGTGAATTACCTCAAACCCTCCCCCGATGAAGACGACCTTGATCTTCCTCCGCCCCTTCGGGGTGAGTGATACCCGTCCTCCCTGAAGTTTGACGAGGCCCTTTCTCTTTAGGGCTTGGACTTTCGTGCTTGCATCCAAGGTTCCGATATCCAGGCGTTCCGAAACCTTCCTGACCGAGGGCCCGTGCTCTCCCAGCCCAAGAGCGAAGACCGCGCCGAGAATTCTCTTTTCGTCCAAGTCTACCAGTCTATCTTCGCGACGCCCGCGAACGAGAGTGAGTCTATAAGACCTTCTGCGTAGCCAATGCTTAGCATCGCCAGTTCGTCTTGGCCGTTCGCAAGGAAGTTCTCGGAGTCCTTCATGTAGAGCTCTGCGTTCTCAATGACCGCCTCGTACTGAGGTCCAAGCTTCCCTTTGACGGAGTCTAGGGCACGCTTCGTCTTTGCGACGTACTTCGGCACGAGCGTCTGGGCTGTCCTAGGGACTCCATCAGAGTTGCTCCTGATCTTGGAAGCGTCAGCACCGAAGATGGCCGCAATCGCCTCAGTTTCTGTGAAGTGAAGTTTCCCGGGAATGATGATCGAATGGGGGGGTTGGCCGTAGTCCTTCTTTGCTAGGTCCGCGATGTCTCCTGCGGCCAAAGACCTGTCGACCCTTCCTAGCCTGGAAATCACGATAGCAAACGTGGCATCTCCCACCACTCCTCGCTTGAAGTTGCCCTCGGCCAAAAGGAGGCCGGCCATTGCCCCTGCTGGTGAGACTCCCTCTCCGCTCTCTACGTCATATTCAAGGAGAAGAAGAGTGTGGGCCCCCTCAAGCAGGTTCTGGTGGAGAATGTGGTAAGCCTGGGTAAGCCTGCCGACTGCTTCTCTGGTCACCGTGACAGTTCTCGAGAACTTGTAGTAGTGGAGCCCAGACTCGCTTGCTGCGGAAGAGGCTATGGTTGCACCATGCACTATTCGCGTCTCCACTCCAGCCCTCGCAGCCCTTGCCCTCAGTTCGCCATGGGTGGTCGCTATCATCGGATCCCCTTGGACCGCGATGGCCACCTTCTTCATTGATGCTTCTTCAAGGATCTTGCTCCCGTCCTCGATGAACTCCCTGTCCACGATCGTCAGATGCTTTCCGACGACACGCTCCAGCTCTTTGAGGAGGCTCGGTTCGTGGGGCGAAGTGTAGTACTCCAGGTACGTTACATCAGCAGACTTCAATTCCTCGGCTCCTTCAAGGCTGACTCCTTTCGGGCCTAGACCAAGGCCGACGAACGTTAGTCTTCCCATCTCTTCATCGACCAAGGAACCCGACGCGCGTCTTCAGCGACACCTTCGCTCCCCTACCCTCGATGAGCGATATTGAAATCGGTAGAACGCACATTCGCGAACCCTCCTTGTTCTCCTAGTGTCCTGAATGAAGAATCCCTTTAAATCCATTGATAGAGGCGCGTCGTGCGTGGGCCTGTGGCTCAGCCAGGTTAGAGCGAAAGCGGCTGAAGCGGCTGGCTCTTAGCTAGCTGCGGGAGTTACCAGCATGTCGTGGGAGGCGCGTCAAGCGCCCACGAATTCGAATCCCACCAGGCCCGCTCAAGATAAGCCCAGAATAGCCTCTGTTTGTCTGGATTAGCTAGATTCTCGCTGTTTACGACAGCTAGCGCGCAGGGAAAGAGACCTCGTTCCCTCTATTCCCTATGTCAGAACTTCGAACCCGTACTGCTCGTAGTAGGTCCTCGGCAGCCCAAGGTATGTGTAGGTGAAGGTGACGATGACCTCGTGCGGGCCCACCGACAGGGTCGAGGTGGGGGTGCTCGCTGTGATGTAGCCTCCAGAGAACGTCAACGGAATCGACTCCAGGACCTTTCCGGCAGCGGTGACCACATCGGCCGTCCCTGAGCCCGGCGTGACGTCAGTCCCCGGGCCGCCCATGAGCACCTGGCAGGTGTTCTGGGCCTGAGTCGGGCAGAGAGTGGCGTTGTACTGGTATTGATAGATTGGCAGACTGAGGTCGTAGCTCGTTCCCTTTGCGACCCGCTGGCTGGCGTTGATGGTGTAGCTCTGCCAGTAGTTCCGGTAGTACATGAGGTTCCTGGCGAGGAGCCCCCCGCCCGTGACCTCGTTGTTGACCACGAGCTGGAACGGGCCGGTCGCCACTTCGAGGTTGGGCTCGTTCGTCAGCCACGTCGGAGCCGCGTGGCAGCCCTCGGTGTCAGCGGGCGGACATCCGCTGGTGAAGTTCGAGTAGGCGGTCGCGAGCGCGTACGGTTGAGATGTGTCGATCGTGAGCACTGAGCCGAAGATGCTGTCGAGGTTGAA
>JBEKJM010000017.1:0-39121 GCA_050011215.1 Nitrososphaerales archaeon | reverse complement strand
CTGGTCCCGACCTTCCTGGCACAGGGAATTCCTCGAGGATACGAGAACAGGGTGGACGAGCTGACGGAGGAGATAACCAGGAAATGGATTCCTGAGATCGCGAGGAGGAGGCTGGCGGAGTACTGCGACGTGTTCTGCGAGAATGGATACTTCAACCTAGAACAGACCCGAAGGATACTGAAGACAGGCAGGACTCACGGCATGAAGCTCAGGATTCACGCAGACTGGCTCGCGCACAGCGGTGGAGCGAGGCTGGGTGCAGAGCTGGGCGTTGTCTCCGCCGACCACCTCATCTTCACTCCAGGAAAGGAGGTCAGAGGACTGGTGAGGAAGGGGATAATGGGGACCCTGCTGCCGACCACGCCCTTCTGCTACCTAGGGACCTACGCCAGAGCGAGAGAGATACTCGACTGGGGGCTGCCCGTCGCGCTGGGGACTGACCTGAGCGCGGCAGACATGTGCGAATCGATGCAGATGATGATGGCAATCGCAGTTCTACAGATGAAGATGACCACGGAGGAGGCCCTGGTTGCGTCGACGATCAACGCCGCCCATTCGATACAGAGAGCGCGGGAGGTAGGAAGCATAGAGAAGGGGAAGAAGGCGGACCTCGTCATCTTCGACGCCCCAAACCACAAGCACTTCGCCTACCACTACGGCGTCAACTTGGCAGAGAAGGTCTTCAAGAACGGAGTGCTGGTTGCAGAAAGAGGAAGGAGAGTGGACTAAATGCTCCGTCACGTAGCGGATCCCATGGTCCACCCGTCTGAGGAAGCTTCCCGACGGTACCGGCCCAAGGGCTCGACAGGCGGCGCTGTCAAGAGCGACCTCAACGCTAATCTGATAGAGTTGGAAGCCGCCTGGTAGATGCCTGGCTCCAGGAGTTGCAGACTGGGCGTTTCCTTCGGCCCTGAGTCGGACCTCTATTCGTTCCCGCAGGGCCACCCGATGAACAAGGCGAGGAGCCGGCTCTTTGAGGCCTCAATCAGAGAGCTAGCACGGTCGAGCGGGAAGGAAGAGGTGACGATCGTTGACCCCGTCCGTGCGACGGAACAGGACGTTCTCCTCTTCCACACAAGGGCTTACGTGGATTTCGTCAGGGAGTCGTCCGAGATCGGATCCGGCTACCTTGACTACGGCGACACGCCCTCGTTCAAGGGAGTCTTCGAGGCTTCGCTCTTCCCCGTGGGAAGCACTCTGCACGGATTGGAGCTCGTCCTGAAGGGAGGTTTCGACCACTTCTTCAACCCCATCGGGGGCCTCCACCACGCGCGGAAAGACAGGGCGGGAGGTTTCTGCGTGTTCAACGATGCCGCGATCGCCATCTGCAGCCTCCTTGAGAAGGGGACTGGCCGGATAGCCTACGTCGACATCGACGCTCACCACGGCGACGGGGTCTTCTACGCGTTCGAGTCTGAGCCCAGAGTAATCATAGGAGACGTCCACGAAGACGGACGGTTCATCTACCCCGGGACGGGGGATGAGTCTGAGACGGGGACTGGCAAGGCCGAAGGGACCAAGCTGAACATCCCCATGCCCCCCAGGGCTGGCGACGAGGAATTCAGGCGGGCCTTCGACCGGATTGAAGCCTTCGTCAGGGGCTTCGAGCCCGAGTTCATCCTGTTTCAGTGCGGTGCTGATGGCCTTGAAGGAGACCCGATTACCCAGCTAAGATACACTGCGGCGGCCCACGCCTACGCGACTGCGAAGCTTCATCACCTCGCGCACGAGCTGTGCGGAGGCCGCATCCTAGCCATGGGAGGAGGGGGATACAACCCCTCGAACGTATCTGCGGCCTGGACGGCGGTCGCCAGGGGTTTGGCAGGGGTCGGCTCCGAGAAGCCAGCATGAGGTGACGAATCAGTGAGGCTGCACAGGGACTCGATTCTGACTCTTGCAGTTCGTCGAGCTGTCGTTACCGCAATAGAAGGATTTATGATGAGGGGTTCAGCCGAATCGGTTCGATAGGACGTTGGAGGCCAATAGATCCGTGCTGACGATTGACGGGAGCGACCTGACAATCGAAGATGTCGTGGGAGTCGCAAGAAACGACGTGAGGGTCAAGCTGTCCAGAGAAGCGATTGCAAAAATGAAGGCGTCCAGGGCGATTGTCGAGAAGCTCATCGCCAAGAAGGAAAAGATCTACGGGGTCTCCACCGGCATAGGCGAGCTGTCGAACGTAATCCTGACTCCTGAGCAGGTCAAGGAGTTCCAGAGATACATCGTCTACAGCCATGCAGCCGGCTGGGGCGACCCTGTCGCCATTGATGATGCGAGAGCTGCTTGGCTGACAAGGACAAACGTGCTGGCAAAGGGCTACTCCGGACTGAGGCCCATCATGGTCGAGACCCTGGTCGAGATGCTGAACAAGGGCGTTACTCCAGTGATGTGTCAGAAGGGCTCGGTGGGAGCAAGTGGGGATTTGTCCCCCTTGGGGCAAGGGGCGCTCGTGCTAATGGGAGAGGGGGAGGCGTTCTACAAAGGCAATAGAATGAAGGGGAAGGAGGCGATGGACAAGGCTGGAATCAAGACGGTCGTCTTAGAGGCGAGGGACGGGCTCGCTGCGATAAACGGCTCAAATCTGGTGGCAGGGATGGGGTGCCTGCAGGTCCACGACGCGGACATTCTCCTGAAGGCCTCCGAAATCGCCGCCGCGATGACGCTGGAGGCTCTCCTGCCGAACATGCTTGCATTTGACGAAAGAATTCACAGGGTGAGAGGGTACGAAGGCGCCATCCAGTGCGCCGAGAACATAAGAAAGATAGTAAAGGGAAGTGAGATACTGGCGCAGAAACCGCAGAAGGTCCAGGAATCCTACAGCCTGAGGAGCACAGCCCAAGTCGTCGGCGCGGCGAAGGACACACTGAAATTCGCCAGAAAAATGTTCGAAACAGAGGTCAACGGCGTCGGCGATAACCCGCTCTTCTTCCCAGACGAAGGAGGAATCTGCCTCACAGGCGCGAATTTCCAGGGCACCCCACTGGCCTTTGCTCTTGAATTCGTCGGAATCGCGCTTACGACGGTCGGCGCGCTTTCGGAGAGGAGGATGAACAGACTCGTGAATCCCAACCTGAACATGGGGCTCCCAGCCTTCCTAACAAAGGGGGCAGGGATGTTCTCGGGCATGATGCTCGCCCAGTACACGGCAGCGTCCCTCGTATGTGAGAACAGGGTCCTGTCGACGCCCGCCGCGACGGGCTCGATACCCACGGCGGCCGACCAGGAAGACTTCGTGAGCATGGCGACGACGACTGCCATCAAGACAAAGCAGATCTTGAAGAACTCCAGCGCGATAATCGCCGTCGAACTGATGGCTGCCGCTCAAGCCCTGGACTTCAGAAAACCTTTGAGACCCGGCAAGGGAACTCAAGCGGCGCACAGCGTCGTGAGGAAGTACGTGAGCCATCTCGAAGAGGACAGGCCCTTGTACCCCGACATTGGCACGCTGTCAGAAGTCGTGAGGTCAGGCGAAATCCAGGCTGCCGTCGAGAAGGCGGTAGGGAGTCTGAGGTGACAGCGCCTCAGTAGAACGTGTCAGAAAGGAGCATCCCCGTTTGGTCGGCAGCGGAACGTCATTCTGTCTCGTGTGATTCCACTCAACCTGGAATGTTCGAAGAGTGCGGTCGCCGCGCATCGCACTTTAAGTACAAATCGCTCACACTAACGGCATAACTGCTGAGGACACATGTGGAGGGCATTATCGGAGGGGCGCCCTTCGGCTCAGCCCTGCCCGGTCAGTCCCTCAGAAGCTGCGCGCGAACCGGGAAGACAGAGTTTCCCCTTAGTCCGTTGAACGCGAGCGCTCTTGGAGAGAAACGGGGCGATACCCATCAGAGTGAGAGAAGCGGACACGATGAGGACGAACCAGTTGCTCAAGGGCTGGATTCCACCCTCCTGCAACTTCAAGAAAGCTACAGCGTGGTCAAACATAGAGAGGGGAGCGAAGACCAAGAGCCCTACCTCCAAGAAGAGAACGAGGGGAGCGGCGAACCTGAGCAAGGCGTCCCTGGATGCAGACCATATGCCACGGTCGAGGTTGAACAGAATGAACCCGCAGATTCCAGCAAGCATGACAGCCAACCCCCTCGCAC
Source organism: Nitrososphaerales archaeon (assembly GCA_050011215.1). Classification (GTDB taxonomy): domain Archaea; phylum Thermoproteota; class Nitrososphaeria; order Nitrososphaerales; family Gagatemarchaeaceae; genus UBA183. The sequence continues at coordinate 35,030 of JBEKJM010000017.1, read as the reverse complement.
CAAGTTCACCTAACCCCGCGGTAGTCGTTCCAGTCTGGGCTCCGATAAGCAGAGAACTTCCTGCGGTATAGCTTGGAATGTTGCTTCTCCAATCCAAGACTGCCGCCGTAACGAAGGCCAAACCCCCACTGACCGCAGTGATTGCGCCGAGGTACTTCACTAGTCTTGGGAGTGCCAGATGCTCGTCAAGCCACGACCACCTAGGCCGCTTGAGCATGAACAGAGCCAAGATGAGAGCCACCGCCGAGAGCCCTTCCGCTATCTCGATGAAGGACTGGTACAGCCAGATGGGGAACGAATCGGAAAGAAGTTCAGCCTTGTAGTGGGCCATCATGCCTATGCAAGCCTTGCTAGCGGCACGGCCCACCACACCCCTATCACCACACGTTGGGGTCGCGGGGAAGGATTTCAGGGGAGAACAGAGCCCGAGCAGGGCGAAGACTGCTGAAGCGCCGAGCAGGGTTAACACCGCGACTACCAGAATAGGGCGCCTCATGCTCTTGGCCCGAGTCTCTTCGGGAGCTCCTCTTCTTGTCCTTTCTGGCATATTCTTTGGTAGCGCGCGCAAAGCTGAATATTCCTAGAACCTGGGAAGGCGCGAGTACACCGAATTCGACCCTGAGAACCCTGAGACTGGATTGGCCAGACTCAAGGACTACTTGGCTACCATGCAGCTTGCGGAAGTGGCAGTCGCGTTAGTGGTTGTGGTCGCACCGCTAGTCCCCCTACCTCCCCCAACCCAAGAGAGAGAGGATGGAGGGGTGCGGTCGCCGCAAGCTGAACTATAAGTTCAGATTGCACACATGCTGACTGCTCAGTAGGGAACGCCCAACTTCTTGAAGATCTCAGGGAAGCGCGGGTCGTCCCGCAAGTTGTCGAGGAAAGGAGAATACCGAAGACTTGATGGGGAAATCCTCTTAGCGGATATGGCCTTGTCCATCCATCCGAAGAATTCATCTTTGTTGCCCAGCATGGCGTAACAAGTGGCGACATCCATCTCGCCGATCGACTTTCCGACCTTCGGAATGAGTTCTTCAATCATCGGCACGGCCCTCTCTTTTTCTCCAAACCCTATGTATAGCCCGGCTAGCATGCACTTGTATCCATCGTCATCCTTGGTAATCTTGTGATACGCTTCCACATCGGCGAAAGCCCTCTCCTTCTCGCCCTTCAGCGTGAGACACAAAGCACGTGACACATATGTCTGGGCAAATGTGGGCTCGCTCTCGATCAGTTTGTCAAATACCGTGATCGCTTTGTCGAGCCTCTTGTTTCCAAGGTGCATGATTCCCACATTAAGCGTGATTACTGGAGAAAGCGGGTCCAACTCGTGGGCCTTCTCGATCTCTTCCATCGCTTCCGTTGCCCTTCCCATGTCCAGCAGGCATAGATAATTCCATGAATGAGCAATAGCGTAGCTGGGGTTCAGCTCGGTCGCCCTTCGGAACTCCCGTTGAGCATCTTCATACCGCAGGTGACCATACAGATTGAGCCCCAACGAGGCATGAGCCTCGGCGAGCGTGTCGTCCAGCTCCAACGCCTTCGTCGCCGCCTCCTTCGACCTGGCATACCCGTCAGCCATATCCACGAAATCGTTGTTAGCGGCGATAATGTAAGCGTCGGCCAGCCCAGAGTACGCCTTCGCGTAATCGGGGTCCACCTTTATCGCTTCCTGGAACAGCTTCAGCGATTCTAAGACACCCTCCTTATCCCTCTTGTTCCAGAGGGCGCGTCCCTTCAGGTAGAGGGTGTAGGCCTCGATGTTCTCTGGATGCTTACGAACTGGTCCCTGACTCGGAGCGAGTCTTACCCTCAACGCTTCTGCGATCTGATTAGCTATGTCACTCTGTATTGCGAAGATGTCCTCCAAGTCCCTGTCGTAGGTGGATGACCAGAGGTGTCCTTCGGTGTTGGCGTTGATCAGCTGAGCCGCTACCCGAATCCTGTTCCCTGCCTTCCTAACGCTACCTTCCATGACGGTGCCGACGTTCAGTTCCTTTCCAATCTGCGAGACGTTCTTCTCCTTCTTCTTGTAGTTCATGACTGAGGTCCTGGCGATGACCTCCAGCCCGCCGACCTGAGATACCTTGCCTATCAGCTCCTCAGTCAATCCGTCGGCGAAGTACTCGTCGTTGGGGTCGGGGCTCATGCTTGCGAAGGGCAGGACGGCGATTCTGTTCTTGTCCAGCTGGATATGTGGAGCCGCCTTCCCTTCATCCCAGGGCATCACCATCTTGTAGACTTCTACTGGCACAGCGACGTTCTTCAGGGACTTGCTTCCAAGACTCTCCAGCGGAAGTTCGAACTTGTTCTGGACGTGGTCGTAGACCTGCTGGGTGAGGCAGACGCCTCCATCTTCAGCGAGAGGCTCGATTCTCGACGCCACATTCACCGCGTCGCCTGATATGTCGCCCTGAGACTCCACCACGTCGCCAAGGTGGACGCCCACCCTCAGGTGTACCCTCCTCTCGCTTGGCAAGGAGATATTGAACTCTCTGGTCGCCCTCTGGATGTCGTAGGCGCACCTCACGGCGTCCAATGCGCTTGGAAACTCGACAAGGAAGGCGTCCCCCATCGTCTTGACCTCTCTCCCTCTGTGTCTGTTGAAGATAGGTCTCAGCAACTTCCTCTGTTCATCGACCAAGGCAAGCGAGAGAGACTCATTTCTTTGCCCAAGAGCGGTATAGCCGACCATATCCGTGTACATGATCGCCGCGAGCCTCCGCTCGCTCTGGGACAAGGCTTCTTTCGGTCAGGCATAGAGTCACCTGATAAAGCCGTTGTGGGGTAGCAGGAGAAGGAGTGGCAGGGTCGCATGCCCTGGCGGTCTTTCGCACTTGGGTGGTGCGGATGCCTGATCAGGTCGCGTAGTTCGCGCAGGATGCTGTGGAACATACTCGCGGGCAGGTCAAGCGCCAGGTCCGTACTCTGCATAGCCGGCAGACGCTTCAGCGCTCGCAGGAGGCGCCAGAGCGCACACTAGGGTCGAGATAGCGCGCCAGCATCTACGATGGTGCCCAGAAAGAACGCTTAACTATCGAACCCAGGGATAGTTGGTAGGATGACTTTCGTTGATATAGTTGCACTGCAACTATTCACTGTATCCTTCGTTGCTGTACTTCTTTTCTATGCGGGAGTAAGCGCCTACTGGGAATACCTGAAACGTGGTTTCAAAGAAGCATACAAGCTCATGAGGGCGCAGGCGGTAATACTTGGTACAATGGGCATTGTGATTCTAATCATCGGTTTTTGGGGGGCATTCACATGGCCCATATCGGCGATAGTCAATAATGCCAATGCCCTTGGGGCCTACAACATATTGTTCTACGATCCTTATCTCATGATGGGAATGGCGTTGTTGGGTTTCTCAGCCTGCGTCATAATGCGCCTCCACACCAGATATGCAGGTCTATTTGCACTGATGGTAGGAGGGCTGAGCATCTACTACGGAACCAACGCATACAACTTGGGACTGACAAAGGAACCGATGATCATGCTTCTGCTTTACGTGGCTTTTGGAATTACAGGGATATTCTCTTTCCCGTTCACACTCTTGATAGACCGCATAATAATGGAGCCGCTGCAGGCGGAAAGTCCAGGCAATGCCACTCAGAAACCTCTGACATCACTTTGGAAGCTTGCCTTGGCCTGCTTCGTGATATTTCTGCTGTTCTCCGCCATCTCTGCGATATTGGCGATATTCATCGGAGGAGGCGCATTGGCTCCGCACCTCGCAAATCCGCCATGACGCCCTGATGGAGTCACTAACCTCAATCGCAGCGCGCTCTCCTTAGTAGGCTGTCCCGTCTCAGGCTAACTGCTGTAATTTTTTTCAAAAAATTTTGCAGCAGTTAAACAGCCTCCCTGCCTACTGCTAACGAGAGAGAGAGGTGAAGGATATGCGGTCGCCGGGAATTTAATCTCTCGGGTTCAAATCTGTGACAGGCTCGGAACTTCTTGAACGGGAGCTCGTGACGCGCGTATCTAGGCGAAGCTACAGGCAGATTCTTGGTCGTCAAGCGGTTCAGCCTTATCTAGCAACTTCGTCGAATCTCCGGCATGCAAGGGACTTCCTCCGTCATCGCAACAATCGCTGTAGGTATAATAATCGTAGGTGCCGTCGCCTACGGAGTCTACTCAACCAATTCCGGACTTTCTGCTCTATCTGAACAGAACACTAGCCTGAAGGGACAGATAACAAGTCTAAACCAACAAATCTCAAGCGTCAATCAACAAATCTCAAACGTCAACCAACAACTGTCCGCTCTCTCCACTTTGTCGGAGCAAAACTCCAATCTGGTAAGTCAAGTCTCCGGGTTAAGCCAACAGTTAGATGGACTGAATCAGCAGCTGACCACTCTCGAACAGCAAGTCTCGACTCTTGAGCAGCGAACCCTGACAGTGGTGACGGTGTCGAACACGGTTGTCTATGTTCAGACGACGAGTGTGACTTCCACGTCAACCGTGACCTCCATCAGTGCTGTCCCACAATCGACGCTGGTGATAATCGCGGACACATACAACAGCACGAACTACACCTTCACATTCCAAGTGCAGAACAGTCAAGACTACACAGTCTACGCGCAACTCGGCGCCAGTCTATGGGGACATCAGCCTTTCGGGTGCAACAGTCAGGCAGGGTCATACATTTCTCAAGTCTACACCTTTGCGCCGAATTCTATCACGATAACGAAGATGGACTTGACGCTGGGCCAGTGGGCAGAGTTCTGTGGCCAAAACCCAATTTCAAGTGCTCAGGTAACTTTCACCATTCCTCAATCGACTGCCGTCAGCCCCACCTACACCTTCAACATAGTTCCGAATTACAATCATCCATAGCGCACGCTTCCTGAGCATTCAGATGAGGTCAAGGATCTTTCGGGGAACCGTGTAGGCAGTCCCACAGAACCTGCACTTCCCCGTCGATTCCTTTTGCTCAAGAGGAAGTGACGCCCCACACTTTGGGCAATTAAGAACGACAACCCCGTTCTTGTCTACTTCGAACTTGGAGACAATGTCGTATCTCACAGTCTCCCTTTGCAAAGCGTAATGACTCATGAAATCCTTGCCGTCGAAGACCCCGTCCACCTTGCCTGAAGGGGGACCGGCTAGATTCAAGTGGAGGCGCAATGAACCCTACAGCACGCGCTGTGAGGCTCTTGCCTCAACTCGGACAGAAGCTTGGATTTCCATCATATGCTTTCCCGCAGTTTGGACAGAAGGCCATGCTCCCTAGCAGAAGAACGGGGAAGTTTGTCTAACAAGCATGGATGAGGTGATTCATCGTGGTCAGAGTCGGGCTTGAACCAGCGGTTTTGCTGGTGGTGGACGAAGCGGGTGCCCACTAAGATGAGTTCAGGCATGGTCATGCCGAATGTGATGGGATTGGACGCGAGATGGCTTATATCCAAGGCGACCAAATCGAGCAAGGTTGGCATCCTGTTGGAGTTGCGGTCGCTTCGTCTTGCCAAATGCAAGGCAATGCCCTAGCTGCAATGCGAGCATGGTCTGCTGGAGCTGTGGTTACTTCATCACGACAAGTGCGAAGAATTGCCCCAACTGTAATGCAAATCTGAAGAGCGGGCTCCGGAGTCGAACCCTGCTCGACGAGTTTCTGTAGCTCGATGTGCCTGACTCGGATTCCTTGCATCTACTCCGCGACATTCTTACTGAGGACCAGTCTTCCGTTCTCGTTTACGAACACGAGAATATCTCGCTCCTTTAGGCCGAACTTCGCCCTCACCTCCTTCGGTATTGTTACCTGGAACTTGTAGGTGAGCTTGCTGGTCCCTAGGATTTCTTTGGTCATCCAGACCCACCGCACAGGAAGTAAGCTGATAAGGAAAGCCAAGGAACGCTGTGAGAGTAAGGAATACAAGGATATAAGACCGAGGAGTCAGAGGGAGCGAACGTGAGGGACCCGACGCCAGCAGAGAGGCAGCTTGCGTTCATGCTTGAAAAGGTTGACATCAGGCCAATGAAGGAGATTGCGCGAAAGAACTTTCTGATGGGCTCGAAGTTCAGGATGGTCATCGAAGCCGAGCCCGACTGGATTCCTCGGCATGAAATCGTAGGCAAGATCATACCGTGGGAGACTCTGATGAAAGATGAGCTCGACCAGCGGTAGAATGTACACGGACGAGGAATGGAAAGAGGCCCGTCAGGGGTGGGTGGCAAATCACCTGGCCATCAGAAGAACTCTCGAACTGGTACGAAGGGACTACAAACCAAGAAGCGACAAGAACAAGAAGATCAAGGCGGTCATCAGACGAGAGGAATCGGAGCTCAATCTAATACTTCTGGTGATCGATGAGCTTGAGGACATGGACAAGGTGCTGCACGAAGACAAGACAGGTAGTCATTCACAACCATCTTGAAGAAGAGGGTGAAGCCCTCGAAACAGAAGTTCGGTGAGCGCTGGGTGAGGAATGATGCTGCGGGTCGGTATTAAGGCTTAGGGCCGTGGTTCCCATCTGAGCGTTGACTAAAGAACTACACTCAGACTTGCGTGAGTCCTTCGCGCGCGTGCGCGCGCTTTGTGCCTGCAGACCTCCTCCAGCAGGTCATGCAGAGTGGCTTGGCGAAGGAGGTCTCTGTCCTCTTTCCGCAGGAATGGCAGTATTTCTCCGAGTATTCCGCATTCTTGAATTCCGCCCATACGCGATAGCAATCAATGCAGAACGGTTTGTTCGGGTTGAACGGGACTCCTTTGCCGCAACGGATGCAAGTTCCACCCTGCTGGACCTGAGGTGCCGTTCTGGGAGGCTCTGGCGCAATCGCCCTTCCACTTGCTTCAGGGACCTGAGATTCCGTTCTGGGAGGCTCTGGCGCAATCGCCCTTCCACTTGTTTCAGGGACCTGAGGTTCGGGCGGTGCGTGATACTCGGGAATCTTGGCTTTCCCGGGAGCGTGGACCCTACAATAGACCTTCTTCTGTAAGAGACCTTTCGAGCCTGAATGGGTCGTGCATAACCGCTTCCCACAGACTTGGCACAATCTCGCATGGTCCTTGCACGCCAACCCGCCGCACTCTTCGCAGAGCGCAACCGGAGGCTTTCGGTCGTTGGCGTCGATATTGCAGAACCAGAAGTCATCGCTCAAGAACCTGATTGTCGCCGCCTGGATGTATCTTGTGTACATTCGGCCAGCATAGGTCATGGAAACTGTCACAAGCGGCACGTTCGCAATCTTCACTGAGATGATGCGAATCTCAGAAATCTTCGGTCTGACTGTCTTGGTCTCGTGCCTGACGTACTTCCCCCGTCCAGTCGTGTAGTTGTGTGTCGATTGGATGCTCTTTGCAAGTTCTAGCTGAGCTATTTGCCGCGCCTCTGACTCGGCGACCCGTGGTCTCGTGTGCTTCACCTGGCGAAACCGTCTCGCCAGCTTCTGCTCGGGAATGTCGTGCAAAGGGGCTGACTCGCAGCTCGCGAAGCTCCGAGTCTGCTTCAGGCTCCCGACGACCCCCGAGTCTGCCGAGTAGTCCACTATCGCTCCCGTCGTCCCGTCGACGACCACGAGACCCTTGCTCTCAAGGTTCGTTAGCTGGAAGTTGACCCACTGCTGTGCGAAGCAATGATACCTAACGAAGTAGTAAGGTGAGTAGCTGACGGTTGAGTCGGCAACCCGGAGCTTCGACGAGTTCAACAGGTGCGGAATTGCATAGGTATCGAGCTCATGATGCGGCTCAATCGCATCTTGAATCAACACATCCGTGGATGTCTGCTTTGCCAAGTTGGCTGTGAGCGAATGGTCATTCCAGGTCTCTATCCCTACGCTCTCGGCGTATTGCAGAGCCGGGGGAGTGAACCCCTTGCTTGAAACGAACAGCCCCTTCGAATACCCCAAGGAGTTGAGCTTATCCCTGAAGTTCCTGACTTCCTTTATGTCGATAGGTTGAGAGTGATTCTTGCACTCGACAGCGAGGGTGAATTCGCCAAATGCCTCCTTCCTTCTTCCCAGGACGTCAATTTCATGCTCGACTTCGGACTTGTCTTTGGCACGAACTCGGGTCTGAGTGTCGAAACCCCAGCTTTTCAGCAGGCCGGCGACGATGTCTTCGAGTGCCGTGCCCTTGGCAACCTTCCAGTCCTCGCTCACGACGATGGTGAGTCGTCGTTATGATTTGAGCATTGCATAGTTGTCGCGGGTCGGTAATAAGGGCCAGGGTTGCAGTTCCTGCTGGATTTGTAGTAGTGTGGCGCCCTGGCATGACCGCTGTCAGGGGAATGAATAGTTCCACTCTAGGTGCCTAGGATCTTACGAAGCCGCCCTCGAGGCAGTACACCGACAGCTTCCCCCCGACTGAGCACCTGGCGCCCAAATCGCAAGCAGGACAGAGGTCCGCCGGAACAGCAGCAAGCGTTCCCCGTGCTTCATGAAAGGAGTATAGGAGCTTCAGGTACTTCCCCTCGGCTATCCTCGGCAGGTCGTTCCTGTTCTCCAGGCCGTACCATTCGTACAACCTTTTGCTCCCCTTTCTCGAGTTGCAGCTTGCGCAGACCCAGACTGCGTTCTCGGGGACGTCAGGACCGCCGCGTGCCCTAGGAAGCATGTGCTCAAGCGTCAAGTTGCCACCCGAACCGCAGTAGACGCAAGTGCTTCCTTCTTCATGTTCCTTCACGTACTCCCTGATCGACGACGACCATTGAATGTCGCCGGACTGAAGTTTCTTGAACCTGTCCATGATGAAGCCGTAGTTGCTCTTGCCTTCGCCTGCGGAGTTGGAGATTATCTTAGCGTACTGCCAATACAGGAGGTCCCTTACCGTCTTAACGGCTGCAGGAGGCAATTTGGAGAAGGTTAGAGTGGTCGATTGGATTTAAGGTTCTGCTTCGGTGGCCGATTCGTGGAGTCTTGGAAGAGATTGCAACGATTTCCAATCGCAGGGGTCATCCAGCTCTCAGGCAAGAGCCCGAAATAGCTAAGCCTCTGTCATGACCTGCGAGTGGTCATGTCCACGCACGGCGCGCGCGCGCGAATGTCTGGCCCGACGATGAATTACGAGACGAAGAAGAGCATGAAGATCTACATGACTCACTGTTCAGCAAGAAAGAACAGGAGACTCGAGGGCTCCTCAGCGAAGGTCACACCCGACATGCTCTACACTTCCCCCCGCGTGCAACGTTTCATGAACAGATGCAAGACAAAAGGCGTGAACTGGGCTATCTTCTCTGATAGGTACGGAGTGTGGCTCTCAAGTGAGAAGCATGAATTCTACGATAAGCCGCCTTCGAAAGTCACTCCGAACGAGTTCAGGGTCCTAATGAATAACTTCGAATCTGAACTGAGCAGTTTTGAAGAGATTTGGTTCTACTACAATCCTAGGCGATTCCACAGACTGTACAGGGAACTTCTGAAGAGCACACGGCTTCGTGACAGGATCAAACTGTTCAGTCACCTGGATGAGATCAAGTGATGACGGAAACCACTTCGTCATGTGAGTGGCTGCACAGGAAGCTCGCTGAACTGCCGTCTCCTATTAGATTTCCATTCGAACTCAAGGACCTACCAAAGAATGGAATCTATTTCTTCTATGAGGACGGCGAGAAATGGGGGCACGGGAGCGGAGAACCCCGAATCGTCAGAATTGGCACTCACAAAGATGGGAACTTCCAAAGCAGGATCAGTGAACACTATCTAGTGAAAGGGGCGTCTGCCATGAGTTTTACCAAGGATAACCCAGCGCCAAAGGACAGGAGTATCTTCAGGAAGAACCTAGGACGGGCCATCCTGAACAAAGATAAGGATCAGTACTTGGAAGAATGGAACATTGATTTTACCACGCATCAGAATAAGGTAGACTTCGGAAGTAAGCGTGATATCGAAAAGGAGAGATCGCTCGAATCTCAGATCACCAAGGTCCTGAGGAGCTCGTTCTCCTTCAGGTTCATTCTGTTCGAAGGTGAAGCGGAAAGAATGGGATCTGAAGGATTAGAAAGCCGCCTTATCAGCACAGTTGCTCGTTGCGGTCTATGCTCTTCCTCTAAAGGCTGGCTCGGAAGGCAATCGCCAGATAAGAGAATCAGTAATGGTAAGCTTTGGTTAGTTCAGCATCTCAAGTCGAATGGGCTCGACACCAAGGATGAACATGCCGTTGCAGCGGTTGTAGAGAAAACGAAGCAGTGGATTGATAAGCACGAGAGAGGGAAATACTAAGCGCGCGTTCGCGTAGAGGTCAGCCAGTCTGAATCAAGGACTTGAAGTAGTTCTCAGTGTCCTTGTTTAGGAAGCAGACGTAGCACCCCATCATCCCTCTTGTGAGCAGCACCCGGTAGGCGTTCTTCACGTACCTCATGAAGTTCTCCTTATCCCTCTTCACGGCGGCATCTGCAGAGTTCTCGGGTTTCCCAATCCACCCGTTCTTCGCAGGATCGTACGCCAAATCATTTCCGAACACCACTCCGACGTAGTCGAACTCGAAGCCCTGAATTGTGTAGATGCTCCCCATCTGGCTCACGCCGTTTGGATCGTAGGCCCAGAGTCTTGCGCGGGGGATTCCTGCCGCAACCTTCGTGGCCTCGTTCTTGGCCTCCCATGTCATCCGGAAGTCGCCGATGACGACGTCCTCCTTCAGCGTCCCGTCGGGGTTCGGGTCGCTCCACGGCCAGCAGAACCCCGCCACCATTCTGGCAGAGTTCGGCTTCTCTTCGTTCTTCTTCTTTATCGCCTCGTAGAGCTGCTGCGGGCCATCGAATATCCTGAAGTCCATCTTCTCGTTCTTGGTCAGCATCAGGTTAGCGGTCTCCCGGATGCCGAGGGCGTTGTCCAGCCAGTTGAGATAGCCGTCGGAGCCGCTGCACCTGAACTGAGTCTTGAGCTCGAATTCAAAGAGCTCTGCGCCATACTTCTTTGCCGTCCTGCGTATCAGTTCGGAGCTACCCTGCTCGTACGGCCTGACCACCTGGTAGTCGTCGATGAAGAACACCGAGACCTTCGCTGCCTGGACGAGCTCGTCGATCTGAGGGCGGTTTGTCCTCTGCTCCTTGGGAGTGTACCTGCTCATGCTGGTCTCCCTGATCCTGTGAGCCTCGTCGCACACGAGCACGTCGACTTTGTTTTCTTCGACTGCCGTGAAGCTGTTGAAATACTTGAACATGTTGGCGGCCCTGACGCCGACGATCTTGCGAAGCGTGCTCGTGAAGGCGGCCGACCCCGTCGCATGGAAGACAGTCTGGTCCTTTGCCAAGAGCTCGGCGATGACGTTCAGCGCGATGACGGACTTTCCGGTCCCCGGGCCTCCCCTGACGAGGATCACGCACTTTGACTTCAGCCGGGAAGCCTTCTTCGCCCTGTCGAGGATGGCGTAGTAAGCCGCGAGCTGGTCTTCGAGAAGGTTGAATTCCTTCTGGCCCATGATCATCTTCCGCGTGTGTTCGAGGAGTTTCTTCGTGGGCCCCACCGGGCTGCTGGAGAACCGGTTGAAGACCTCCAGTCCCTGACCGGACGAGAGCCTGGCTTTGAGGTAGGCCGCGAGGCCTGCAACGTCCTCCTTGGCGAACAGCGGGAAGTCCTTGATCACAGACTGAAACTTGGGGCCGAACAGGACGTCAGAGGCCCTGGAGTAGTTGTGGCAGTAGCTGATCGCGGAGAGGTTGACGGTATCGTTCCCGAAGACTTCGACGAAGTCCTTGAGATATGAGTAGTAGCCTTGAGCCTGGAATGATGGATGGGCCTCGAAGCGGTTCGCGCCGCCCGTGAAGGTCAGGACCTCGTTCTCGATGTCGCAGTTCTCAACCTTCGACCACTGTTTCAGCTCCATGATCACCGCATTTCCCCTGTCGTCAGGCCCTTTGCCGAAGAGCAAACAGTCTATCCTGCGGTTCGAGTATGGTAGCTCGTACTCTACGACTATCATGTCGTCCCTGAGCGAAGCGTATTCGATGACGTTCTTGACGAACTGCAAAGAGTTGGTCCAGGAGACTACCTCCTGTTGTCCAGCCAGGCGGTAGTAGTAGCTCTCGTAGGCGGCCTTGAGCTTGTCCGGGAGCCTGTTCTCAAGAATGTCCTGGATGAACTGTTCCGAGGTCCCCGTGTAGAGCTTCAAGTTTCGAATTCCGTGTATTTCTTGTTCGATCCCTTCGCTCTTTCCACCGGATACTTCTTTGAGTTCTCCCTGATCTTCTCCTCCAAGGAGCTGGACACATCGATGTCGTATTTCTGAGCGAGGCGAAGCGCGAAATAGAACACGTCTGCAAGCTCGTCCCGCACCTTTTTTGCGGAAGACTGTTGATTGAGCAGGACTTCTATTTCTGCCTGGGTTTTGAACCTAAACATCTCCAGAAGTTCAGAGGCCTCTGTCACTATCCCTATCGCCAGGTCCTTCGGGTTGTGGAACTGGTCCCAGTCCCTCTCTTCGCTGAACTCTCTGACCATCTGCTTCAGATCTTCAACCCGGGAGCCAAAGTCGTCCAAAGTGGTTCTCCTTCTCGAGTTCGGCAGAAGAGGTGCTTTAAGTCCGATGGTGTTGGGCTCTGTTTCTGCTGGATTTGTAGTGGTGTGGCGCCTGGCCGAATATGCGCGCTTTGGCATAAGCGCCCGGACAGCGTTGGTAGCCCGGCTATGCTATAAGAAGTTCTTCTAATTCGCCGCTTTCGTGTGAACGATCGTGTGGACCAGCTTGGAATCGTCTCTCCGCTAAGTCTTCTTGGGGACATTCTTGCTACGATTCATCCAGATTATGATAGAAAGCCCGATAGCAATAATTGCGATGAAGACGAAATCTCCTAGATCTACCCAGCTCAAAGCAACGCCAACAGAGTAGCCTTCATCTCTGAATACTTGGTATGTATAGGTAGAGAAGCCTACAACACTCAGTGCCGCAGTTAGCAACACGAGAGCCTCCGTCAGTATGTTTAATCTTCGAGATGATGTATGGAGGGCCTCGGTAGCCTGAACCAAGTCTTTCGTTTCAGCCTTCGTCTCCTCAAGAACGCTCTTCGTATCAAGCGAGGTCTGCTTGATTGATTCAAGGACACCGAGACTATACGACTCCCGCAGGATCTTGGTTTCTTTGTCAAACTTCGCAATGAGTTCATCTATCGTCTTGACGTCCAGCTTTGGGTCCTTGACTCTCGCTTCAAATTCACGGACCAACTTCTCCAACTTCCCAATAGTTTCATTTACTGAGGAACCTAAGATGGGAGAATACTCTCCCCGGCCTGCTGCGGGCTCGTCCTCTGTTGGTGCCTGGCTCACGAGAGCTTCGAGGAACACTGACCTATATTTCGGTTCTCCAAGGTCGGCGGTCCGTGCGCGCGCGCCTTCAATCAAAACTTTGGATTCTTCCTATATGCCTTTTCATGGTTTAGGAAGTCCAAGAACAGGAAAAATGAAGGTATGAAATTGAGGAGGATGAACGCCACATATGCGAGGGGCGTAAGCGAATTGAATGCATTCGCGATCTCCTTTAGCACGTACTCTCCGAATATCGCTCCTACAAAAACGCCTAAACAGAAGAGAGCGAATTTGACTGGGACTACGGTTTCCTTCTTGAACTTCTCCGTGGACTTGTCATATGCAAATGTGAATAAATCGCCAATAAGGAAAGTGACCATGACCGTGATGAAGAGCCACCAGACATCGGCTCTCTTTGAAGGCTCCACCCAGAAAAGAGCCACGAACAGTCCGACATCAAATATGCCCGAGACAATGAGACATGAGGCCACCACCCACCGTGTGATAACAAACCCCTCGTTTTTAGTTGACGTGGACAAATATGACTACCTTCCTGACTTGGCCTAAGTATCCTCCTGGACAGAACGGACAGTTCCAGGAACGGAGCGTAATTCTCGCGCCTTCCGTGCTGCTTCGAGTGCCTTCAGTATCTGATCTACCATACTTACCATGACTTTGTCCACCATTACCAACATCTGCCAATAGTGGCCCATAAGTAATTCCTTCTTCGCATCGCGTGCAAAGCCACTGAGCGAGATTAGAACGCCCAATCTGCAAAGCGTGCGCGGGGGGCTAAGATTCTTATGGGATTGAGACTGGAGATGCATTGCTTGAGAGTCTTCATTGCTTACGGCGGAAGGGAGGCTGAAGACATCGCGTCGCTACTACATGACTACTTAGATGGTTTCAGGGTCATCGAACCGTACCAGGCTCCCCATGATAATGGGATTGGAAAATGGCCTGCCCCTGTCAAAGAAGCGCTGAAGAAATCAGACGTATTTCTCGTCGTGTGGGCCACTGGGTCTTCAAGTTCGACAGAGTTGTTCAAGGAAATCATTCTTGCCGATGAATGGGAAATCAAGTTCGAGACTTTGCTTGATGACCGAATTAGAACTACAGATCCTACGCTGCCTCCAGTGATTCAAGCTTCTGACATCAGCCCCTTGAACGTTGCCAACCCGTTGTCATCGTTCGAAGGAATCCTCCCGAAATTGAAGCAATGCGCGGTAAGTCTCCCGTATGGCGGTTTGAAATTAGCTGAGGCAGTATCAGTATGAGTTCTATTGAAGATAAGCAAAAGAGATTAGCCGGCTTGGCCGTCCAAACCTACAATGAGTATTCACTTCTGCCTGACGTTGTAGAGCTTCAGGATTTTGACGAGAGAACCGCGCCGACCCGTCTGAAGTTCGCCCGACGCATCTTGATTGACCATTGGAATGACCCAAGCTATGTACATGACCTGGTCTTCTATGAATTGGGACGAACGATTGCGATAAGTGAACGAAAGTTCGTAACTGATGAACTACTCATGAAAGTCAAAGCGACGACGGTTGAACGCTTTGACTTTGACGCTCTTGTCACCGCTATCACCAAATTGAGTAGCAAAGGTGACCTCCCGTCCGCAGTATTGCTTCCGATTGAGCTATTCCACGATGTGGTCTCCCTTTGGAATTCTTCAGGAAGTCTGATTCAATATCACCCCGAGAGAATAACAGTAGCGGGGACTCAAATGAGATTGTTCTGGTCCAACAAGTATAACCCATTCCAAAATGCCTTTGTAATCAGCAAGGATTTTGCCTCTTGGACAGCTAGCCCATCAAGAGCGGAGAGACTCAAAGTCGTATTCGATCAGGAAAAGGCTTCAAACATGAGGGTAACGGTGGAAGCTTGTTTTGACTACAGAGTTCTAAAAGAAAGCGCCGTCGAAGCCTTCAGAATAACGACACTCAAACCTCTAGACTTTCCTTAAGACTATGGCATAGACGTGCGTTGCACTGTCTGGAATGTGGAACGGCTCCATACGTCTCTCTCTCGAGCGCACGCGTACTGTAGAGTTGCCAATAGCGGACAGACAGACTAGTTCGATGCCCAAGGAGCAGGCTTGAAGATTCGAGCGACATCCCCATAGACTCTCCAATCAGTCGTTACGACTATGACCTTCCTGACGAACTTCCTCGCCTCAATCAGGAGGCCTCTCAGATTCGCGTCTCCCTCGAAGCGGTGCCCCTCCTCTATGATCACTGCCCAGTCCTTGAGAGCCCCGGAGCCCATCACGAAAATCAGATGAGCGAAGATGGCGGTACCTTCTCCTCGGCTCGCCTCACGGTTCGGGCTGGGGACGAATCTGATCCTCTGATTCTGCCGCTCCCATCTCAGTGAGAAAAACTTCCCGAGGTCTATCTGGCTGAGCTCCCTGTATTCGTCCCTCACGTCAATCAGGAAGACGTTGCCTTTCCAGCCCTTGAGGAGCTCCTTCACAGTGGTAGTCTTCCCCGCCCCAGACTGCCCCGTGAGCACCACTGGTCTGTTGTCTCTGAAGACCTGGGCGTATGAGGCAGGAGGAATGGCTTCCCCCTTGGTCAGCTCGAGGGCCATGTAGTTGAGAAGAGCATTGTAGTTCGCAAAGCCGAGTTCCTTCTTGAGGAGCCTCAGCTTGTCCCTGACCTCGGCCATCAGCTTCAGAGAGGTGAAGCGGACTACCCGTTGGTTATCCTCGTTCGACATACTTCCCTATCAGATAAAAGGAGAGTTGTCTCGAGAAAGGGCTTCCACAACTTGAGATCGCTTCTCTCATCTGCGTAGGACATGCTCAGGAGAAGTGCATGTGATTCTGAATTGCCGCAACTCAACGACTTTGACTTTTAAGGTGGGCAACTCTCTGAGAATCAGGTTTGGGGCACCGACAGGTCATTTATGCCGTCATCGCCATAATAGTAGTCATGGGTTCAATCGCGTACGTGGGTTACGTGCAGGAGGTTGCAAACCAACCTGTGTGCTCTGGAGAGTCGACATCGCAGGTCACGCCCCATCTGTCACACGTTCAAGCCCTTTACGATGAACAGCAGTGGTTGGAATTCGATAGTAATTTCACAACTCTGGAATATTCGGTGACAGCAATGGCACAGACTGACTTCTACGGTTTCGGTCCAGCCTACCTTCTTAACGGCCTTGCGAGCTCTGGGTATTGGTATCAAGTAGGAATCTCCTACAACTGGGTGAGAGACAATTACTCTGAATTCTTCCATGGGTTTAGTTTCTTCTATGAAGTTTGGGATGCGCGGACAAATGCGAGCATCTATCCTCCAAATGGGAGAAGCGGGAACGACAACTTTAGCGGGATTGTGAATTCCGGTGATTCGGTTCAGCTCTCACTGACTTTCGCGAGTGGGAACGTCAGAATGATGGCAGAGGATCTGAGTACGCACGCGAATAGATCGAGCACAGACTTCGCCTATGGCGCAACGTTCTTCGTCAAAGGCAATGGGAAGTATTCGACCTATCCCTCCTCCTTGTTGACGGAGTGGTATCATGTCGCCCCATATTTTTGCAGCCCTGTGAAAGTTACCTTCACCACCGGTGGTTCAGGAATTAGCTCAGGCACTCTTCACATCGACCAATGGAACTTCACATGCGTGCCGCTGTGTACGCCTTTCAATGCCACAGACAAGAGAGAGCTAACATTCTCATCTCCCTGGCAGTACTACCAGCTAAGTAACGACCTTGTGCACCTCTCAGGTCTTAACGCAACGATCTACGCCAGCTCGAGCAGATTTGTAACAATGTAGGCTCCTTCACGCGGAGCCGATCACTTTTCCGATTTCAGTCTATGAAGATTTCTCTCGCGGAAGGCCAGCGCATCCATCATTACTTCGTGAAGCCACACATGGCACTTGAGGGAGGACCCCCGCGCAGGTCGTAGGTGTCGGCATAGACCCAAGGGACAAGTGGATGGAACTGCTTAAGAGAGCCAAGAACCCACGAATTGAGCCGACCAATGCCTGAGCCAACGCTACCTGAAAAGAAGCAGAAATTCATCGAGGTTCTGGCCACGCTCGGGAGCTTGCTCGCAGTCTTCCTCGGGTTCATTGTCGAAAAGGTTGGGGGTATCCTGCTCACCTATACCATTGGATTCGGAGTGTCCTTCGTCGTCTTTGGTATGATCAGCTATACGGCAGTCATGTTTCATGACCGAATCAGCAAGAAGTGGCAGAGCTGGGCGAATGTTGCTTACCTGATGTTTGCCATTTCCTTTGGAGCCCTCGTCTCTCTTGGAACAGCCGTCGTGCTTTCACTAAGCATAGTGGGAAGTCTGAACTGGCAGACAGAGGCGGTTGCTTCGATTATCTTCGCGGCTTCATTCCTCGGAGTCTACTGGGTGATATTGAAAGTGTTGGGATTGAAAGAGCCCAGCGCGCGCACGCAAGGCGCCTGACCAAGCTCAAGGCGACTGGATATCCCTGAGGGATTTCACGCTCGAAAGCATTATCATTCGGCACATAGCTGAAGGTATGAGTTCTAAATGCGGGAAGGCGGATTCATCTTTCACGTGACCAACGGCAAGACTGACCCTGTCTCGTGGGACGAGTATGCTCGGGTGACGAGTGTTGGATTCAATCTGTATCCTAAGTGGAGTGTGGCAGCAGCACTCCTAATCTTGGCTCGGGAGTATGGCCAGATCAGCCATAAGTCGTTTCAGGTCCTTTGGAAGGGTCTAACTGCCGACGACATTGCAATACATCGGCAGGTATTCGCGATGCAGTGCATTTCAACGACCATGGAACTCATCGAGAATGTCTGTGCCATGTGTTATGCCTACGGAGAGGCCGCTAGAAATGGACCGAGGTTCTTTCCCCTTCTGCTTAGAGACTTCGGCAAGGTCACTCCGAAGTCATACCCGAACGCTCATCTGAGTTTTCAGATGGACGGTGTGAACAACTTTCTCAAAGGTGTCTCAGAGTCTCCAGATCACCTCAGGGAGTATCTAGCGTGCCGCAATCAGCCTAGTCAAGTTGCTTCAGAGAGACTCAAGACAATCCACAGCCTGCGAAGATTCAGGCTTGATAATGAGATTTGGTACAACAAATTCAAGCACAGCAACTGTCTCCTTCCAACTTCAGCCCTTTTCGACGCCCCGGGGAGATACTCCGTGTTTCACATGTTGCCTCGTGAGGTTAGATTCACCGACAAAGAGGTGGTCCTTCGGGAAGAACTGACCCCATCAGCATTCATCAAGAGATTCAGCTCTGTACTGAATCAAGAGGTCGACCAAATCCGCACAGAATCGCTGTTTAGTCCTCTGCAGTTCCTAGACGACGCAGGAGGCGTGCTGGATTTGTTGAACCTATTCTGGCAGCCCATAAAGGCGGCTCAGCACAAGAAGCTCTTCGGCCAGGATTTGGAAGTGTACAAGCGGCCTCCGCCGTAGGTCCGACCAGTGCCCAAACTATGGGCACCCACTTCTCAAGGTCTGGCATGGGGATTCCTTCGGGTTTAAGCACAGTCCCTGGCGCTACCTGCTACCGCGGGCCAACCGTGAGACCTTCGCCCTAGCTGCCCAAACTCAGCTTCAGATGCCATAAGTCTGTGTCTGCGCTGCGCCTCTCCGTCTCAGGATGAGGATAGCGACAGCGATAACCGCAACGATGGCCACAACAATCCCGCCGATGTTGACATAATCGAAGGAGAAATCTGCTTCGATCGCCGTCGGCGCATTCAAGGTGACTGAGATGGTGCTGTTCATCCCGCTGGCTCCCTCGGTCCATCCGGTGAATTCATACAGGAACGTAGAGAGGCCCTCTGTCATCGTAACGTTTGTCCCCAGAAGGACGTAGATGGTGGAAGATTCGCCTCCCTGAACGATCCCCATTGGGAGTGCCGTTCCAGCAGCGTAGGAAACCGAACCACCAGTTCCTGCGGTTATCGTAAGACCTGGGTAGAATACTGCGTTCTCCGTGATCGCACTGGAGAAGGTTATGAAGGAGGAGTTCTCGGTGGCAGAAGACGACCCGCTTCCAGTGCCTACCCAGCCTTTGAGCTCCCAGCCGGGATTCGCACTCGCGACAATCTGTAGGGTCGAACCAGCTTCATTCCAGCCATTCATGACGTTGACCGATCCTCCAGCAACCGGCGAAAAACCCACCGTAAGGTAGTATTGGTGATAATAGTTGAACTGAATCACTGCCGATTGCGAAACAGCACCACCCGTCGGCTGGGTCGTTATCCATCGCTCTTGGGCCGTGCTGCCTCCGAGGAGGGACGGCACTCCCCACTGAGCACCAGAGTCTAGCCAGTATTCAGTCACCCCGATAGTCAGCGTCGATGTGTACGGTGCGCCAAACCGAGTCGATACAAGGTTCGGGGCCATGGGATTCCCGCCGTCTATGACCGTGTAGTAGAGATCGTACAGAAACTGATGGTAGTAGGTGATCACCAGAGTTTGGTCCGTTGCAGCGGTGCCATTAGTGATGCCCAGGGCCGACCATCTTTCTCCACTCCAGTCGCCTCCGATAGTAGGAGTAACCTTCCATGTGGTGCCGGCGTCCACATCATACGTCTGCTGTGTCGTCGAGAGATTGGCGGTTACTGGCATCCCATTGCTGAAGTAGTTGAGCACCGGTGCGGGATCAATGGCCATTCCGTCGGAGGAGGCGAAGCTTAGGGTCAGACGAGTAGGAAGGATAACCTTTGAGAGGACAAAGCTCTTGCTGAATCCCACCTTGCCAAGACCTACATGGAGCTTGTCTTGCACTACACTCGTCCGTAGGTTATACGCGCCTTCCGCAGTGTCGCTGCCGAACTCATAGACTGATCTCGGAGCGCTGACGGTGCCATTGGTCAGGGTGTACGAAATACTGAGAGTAGAATTCATGCTTGTGAAGGTAGTGACAGCACCACAGCAGTCTCCAGTGAACACGAGTTCGGCGTCAAAGTAGTGCCTACTAGGCGTCATTTCATAGCCGCTGATGATAATGGCGGCATCCTGGACCGAGTGGCCCTCATCGATGGTAACGTTGTCATAGTGTTTGATCCTTCCGGAGAGTGGTCTGTCGCCTGACGAATACTGATAGCCGAAGTTGAGGTTCACGCTATTGCCCGAGTGCGAGACTACAATTAGCATCTTAGTCGTCAGAGGAGTTGCATCGTGGATATAGTCAGAGGCCGCCGCATAGTAGCTCGTTGATTCATAAGGCAAGACTTCGCCTGACCCTGAGATCTCTGATTGGTCGAGCACAGAATTGCTTGCACTCTGATTCCAGATGTTGTCCTCGAAGTAGGCGGTGTTGTTGTTCGTATAGAACACAAGTACGTTCTGTAACCAGTAGACATACTGTCCCGTTGTGGTATTTGCTCGGAGCATGACGTTCAACTGGAGGCCCGCACCAAAGGGGCTGGAAGAGGTGCTTGGGACCGTTGCATTGTGAGCGGCGATACTGCTTATGACAGCATAGCCAGACACCTCCGATGCGGCCTGCATGTACGCTGTGACCGAACCCGACGAGTTCAGGATGCCGTAATCCGCCAGGCCCGTGGGAACGGGAGGCGACGAATAGATTCGATATATGTTGACTGGGGTTGGATTGGTGATATTCTGGTACTGAGGCAGCAAAGCCCTCGGAAACAGAGAGCTTCCACGAAGAAAGGTCCCGTTCGCGATGTTTGAGGGTACAGCCCCCGCGGACACCATTCCAAACAAGATCAATCCCAGAACCACAGGCGCCAGGGCGGACGTGAAACGGAACAAATGAAGCACATAGGACACGTTCTCTGCTGTTTTAAACGGACTGACAGAGCGCGCGCATCAACTAGAGGGAATTGGCTATGTGTTTGTGTTCTGAGCTTGAATCCAGAAAAAGTAGCCGCTGTAGTAATCGGCAATGCTGATTGCTACCATGTAGTAAACACCAGCTGTGATTCCAGTAGTCACAGTGGAGAAAGTGGTCGCTAAGGTCGCTTGTGATGGTCCCCCACTTATGATGATGCATGAAGTTGTGCAAGAACCGTAGGAAGCACTCAGAAGGGGATGCTGACTCGCGCTAGAGAGTTTGGTCTGGCTCAGTAGGCTTGCATTGATTTCAGTTGAGAGTGGATTGCTCAAGGTCAATCCTACGGACATTCCTCCCCTCAGGTTTCCGAAGAGCGTGAGGCTCGACGAACTGACATCTTCGATTGCGATTGTGGAGATTACCTGGAATGGATATGAGTTGGACCGGTCATACAGAGAGGTGGTTCCTGTCGCTTTGGCTGCCACGCTGACGTTCTCTTGGTTACCCTTGGCGAAAGTCACTTGCAGTTTGAAGTAATAGGTTTGACCAGGTATCGAAGCCAGAGTGCTTATCCAAGGGTTGGAGAATATCGGTGTGAAGTTCTCAACATACTCTCCTCCAGGCGGCAGGACAAAGGTCACTGGGCTGGCACCGAGACCTCGGCAGTAGGAGTAATCAGGCGAACAGGCATCGAGCACTTGGATGGTCTTGGTTGCGGTCTGCCCAGTGTTGGTGATGTCTACGACGAGGTATTCATTGTCGTGAAGCTGCGCGGAATTTACGGCAACTTTGCTGTTGGGGGCAAGGGAGAGACTTCCGCCGTTGTAGTAGAACGCAGTTGCTCCGACGGCTGCTCCCACAATGACAACTAGGACTAAAACGATTACGCCGGAACGAACCAACCCTGAGCACTTACCCTCCGGCGATGCGGTATTATTCAACCCTTGCCGAAGTTCTGACTGTCAGCTTGCTGCAAAGGCTATAACATTCCTAGGAACACCGCATGATGAATGCGCGGGCTAGATGCTCGTCGTGCCCGAAGCACTGGCAAGTTTGTGGGGATCTTCGCACTGGTTGTCGTTTTGCTACTCCTTGCGGTCCCCGGTCGCAGCTACCCTGCATTTCAGATTCAGGCTCAGACAGAGACGACTACTTCGAACACTGGCCAGGGTTCGGGTGGCGCATATTTCACGAGTGTCATGGTCACCAATGGTCTAGGTTCCTCCAACCTGCTCAGCGGCGGGCAGAGCAAGGTTGCGGGGGGGCAGACCGTCGATTCCGACCTGACCTACTACAACAGCAATGTGGGGTTTTTCGGTGCGGACCTTTACACGGTCATCTACGTTGATGGAACAATGTCGGGGACCAGTTCCGAATCCTACGTATGGAAGGGGGACTCTGATAGCTTCACTTGGACCAAAAGCAGTCTGCCCCTCGGAACGCATAATTTCGAAGTCCAGCTCTGGTGGGATGATAGCGGCACCAAATACCTCGAGGACAGCGCGACCTACAGTGTGCTTGTCGTGCAGCCGAGTGTTTCTCTGACTGCATTACCTGTGAACGTCCCTCGCGGAACGTTGACCCCGACTGACTGGACCGTTACTGTATCTGACATAGGCAGTGACAATGCGAGCAACGTGGTTGTTTCTGTCACCAATGCAGCCGGAATGACGATATTGCCTCAATCCCAGACGCTGGGTGACATTGCTTCAACTGCGTCGAAATCGACGGTGTTCTCGATCACGGCTCCGGAGTCAGCTTCTCTGGGACAACAATCGATAGGCTTCAAAGTCCAGTACACTGATTTCGAGGGCAATCCGTATCAGACCGATGAGTCGGGATCTGTCTATGTGACGAAGACCTCGACCTCTCTAGCCTTGAGCGTGAATGAGTCAACGGCAACCGTGGGAGATATGGTCACCCTTCAGGCTACGCTTACATCGAACGGTGTCGGAGTCCAGGGTCAGACGATCAATTTCACTCTGCTGAGCAACGCGACAGCGAGTCTTGTGGGACATCCTGAACTGGCGACTACCGATTCTTCAGGGAAGGCTCTTGCCATATTCACTGTGAGCGTGAGCCCTGGTGCCTACTTCTTCCAAGCAGCATTCTTGGAGACATCCTCCTACTCTCCCTCCGCAGCCTCAGTCTATGAGATAGTAACGGCCATTCCTACGAAACTGACGCTTTCAAAGCCGTCGACGCTTACCCAAGGCAGTGGCAGCACGCTATCTGCGACGTTGGTAGACTCCAAGGGCAATCCAATCCAAGGCGTCAGCGTGCAGTTCCTAGTCAACGGAACGTCGGCGGGAACGGGTACCACCGATGCGACTGGGAAAGCATCTCTGAGCTACACACCGAACAAGTCTGGGACAGTACAGGTCCAAGCCGCCTTCCAAGGAGGAGGTAACTACGGCAAGTCCACCAGCATTGTCTCTGCGGTCAAGATAGCAACTCCTGGCATCCTAGGTTTGGGCACGACTGACACGATTGTTCTGATAGTGGTGATCATTATCGTCGTGGGTGCTGTCCTCTTCGCAGTGCTCAGGAGAGGACGGAAGTCCGTAGCCTCAAGTGCTTCGGCTACGAAGAGCTAGACCGCGCGCAGAGCCGACAATCTAGGGGTGTTCTGGAGCCTCCCAATTCCGCTTCCAATCGTCGCAGCTGTAGTGGTGAATCACGGGGACATGATATCTTTCGCATCTCTCGCCTCCGTAATTCAGGCACAGGTAGCAGAACAAGTCGTGGACGGCGACGGTCTCTTGGTAGTTCGGAGGCTCAGCCATGCAGTCTCGGGACCTTCCAGCGAATTTGAGGGCTCAGCCTGGACCTGACGAGTAGAGGAGGGAGAGGCCGCGGCAGAACTGGCGTTGCCTCTTCCTCTCGCGCGCGCCCCAAGGCTAGTCTAGGGTCTTCTGCCTTTCAGGACCCAGGCAGCCAAGGCAGCTACTACCAATATCACAAGCGTAGTAGCGCCCAGAGACGCGTAGGCGAAGGTGGAAACAGAAGCGGTCGTTGTCACCGTTGCGGTCGTGAAGGATGTAGCTGTCGTCGTGGTCGTGGGGAATGTCACCACAGTTGTAGAAGTAGCGATGGAAGTGACAGTGCTGTAGTAGGTCTCTGTTGAAGTAATCGTCGTCGTCGTTGCTTGGGGTTCCGTGAGCAGGAGGCTGACTAGAGAGGGGCTCAGCCCTTGGGAGCTGGCGGTAAGTTCGCTCTGGCCAGACCCCGAGGCCGCGAGATACGTGAAGACACAGTCCAGGCCGACCCCTATGCTAAGGTGAAGTGGTCCGCTCACCATCGAACTGTTGGACGATGTCACATTGATGTTAGTCAACACCCGCGCTCGCGCAGGATTGCCGTTGCTGTCCTGCAGTTGGACTACCAGGATAGGACGGCTGCTGGCCAATTGAAATGTCGACGATCCTGAAGGGGTCATAGGAGCGATGTACGCCGCCAGCTTTGACGGGGCAGGTATCACCGTCGTCACAGTCACGTTGCTCGGCAAGAGAGAGGAGGAGGTGGCGGTAATGCTCGATTGGCCCTGAAGCGAGCTTGTCGTGAGCGGGACTAGAACGGAGATGTTCCCGGCCGGAATCATGATCAAGGAGGGCACCGAAATGACATCTGACGCACCAGAGAAGAGCTGAACGATCGTGTCAGAAGAAGAGACCGCAGGTTCTCCCAAGCTGGTCGCCAGGCCCACCTCTAGGGCGCTGTAGGTCAGGCCGTCCCTTGGCAGAGTGCCCGGGACGAGCTTCAGGAGTAACTTGCTGGGACCGCAGCTACCCGTGCAGTATTTCGGAGGCACTACAGTGACGACCGCTAACCCTGACCCGTATCCGGTTGAGGACGCGCTTATGACCGCCTGGCCAGAATCCACACCCGTGCTGAAGGTGCCCGTGGCATAGAACTCGCCTGGATTGATCGTCAGTGAACCCTGTTTGAGGCTAGCAACGGTGGCGTTGGACGAAGAGAGTAGTGCGGTGACTGGGGAAATCGCCTTGGAGGGGAAACCGGCGCTGTCGACCAGCTCGACCCTCACACTTCCTGTGTCAGCTCGTCTCAAGAAAGTCGCCGGCGAGACGAAGACCCTGAGGATCGACGGGAATCCGCTGGGGATGGCGGTTGTCAGCGGGGCGAAGGCCGATGCCAGGCCGTATGACGAAGCACTGATAGTCGTGGAGCCAGGAGTCAAGGTAGTGCTTGCATTGGCCACGACATACTCGCTGCCCGCCAGGATTTTGACAGTACTTGGCACAGAGGCAATACCCGTCTGAGAGGAAGTTAGGAATACCGTCAGGTTAGAAAGGGCCATCGAAGGGAGACCGTTCGCATCGACGAGTGAGACAACCGCAGCAGGATAGGTACTCCCATCGGCCGGTAGCTTGGGCGGGATTATCGTAAGTGCAAGGCCCACGGCCTGAGACGCAGTGTTAGAGCTGGCAGGCGCCGAAAGGGGGATGGCCTGCGATGCTATAAGAAGCGACACGACGATGACGAACACAGCTCCTCTGCCATTCAATCGGGCTTCTTCCTCTGGGTTCCAATTCCCCGCCAGCTATTAACTGTGATTGGAGCTGTCACGGTGGAATTCGAACCCGGATTTGGATTACGACTGTTTTGGGCACAGAGCTCGACGGTCCGACGGTGACCCCGCGGTAGCGGCTAACGCTTTCGACCGCGCCTAAACTCGAAAGAATCCCCATGTCCATGTGCCACTTTGTGGGCTCCGCAGTTTGGGCATTTTATCAGGCGTGAGCTCGCATGTCACGATCTGTCAGAGGGAAGTACGGCCAGGTCTGCACATACAAAGTCTACCGGCACCCCGACGGACGTCGGAGGACTCCTAGGAAGTGTACGGTCAAAGCGCAGGGGGCTGGCACCACTTGACCGACTCCGAGATTTCGAGGATGCAGCAGGAGAACACATCAAGGATCATGTGGTGGAAGAGCGAGTACCATCGGGAAATCACGAAAATCGTGGGTTCGAACCCTCGATCCGACCGAAGGACGTCCCTAGAATTGGTATTTGGCAATGGACCGAAGACTCGACAGACTTTCTGACTTCGCATTTAGTATAGATATCATCAAGCGAGCGTACGATGTCCATCAATCGAGACTGTCTATGTTCGATTGCGATTTGTACACATATCGCAAATCGACGGTCAAACGTTCGGCAGACAAAATCTCTCCCAACAGTTGGAGCAGTTAGAGGAGGTGGAGGAGCCCAATATAGGACGCCGAACGAACGAACACGTCCACACACAACCCTGTTTTACGGTGTATGGGAGAACCCAAGTTCAAGGCTCATGTAGACCGAGTGCGCAAGCTTGTCAAGCAAAGGGGAAGTGTAGGTCTCGGTGCACTGAGCTATGAGCTCGGGCTCTCGCCCAACTACGTCTGGCGAATCTCCCTAGTCTGTCTCGAAGTGGACCCTGATCTGGTCATGCCCCGGCCTCACGCTATGGGGCTCAACGGGTGGACACTATTCACGAAGAAGGTCCTTGAGGAACGCCGGGCGACGTACGAGGCTGACAAGGAGAAGCGATTTGCGGCAGCACGGGCAGGGAACAAACTGACTTGGTCTCAGAATCCTGCTTCGACGGGTAGTTCAAGATGAGCCATCCGCTTGGCCGGTTCTCAGAGCGCGGATGCTCGTAGGTTGGCTCTCATCGTCTCCCTGATTCTTGCAAGTGCTACTCTTCTCTCTGCAGGTGGAAGCTTCATGGCATAGGCCGTCATCTCCTCCTTCTGATACTTCAGCATCGCCTGATAGAACTTCTGGGCTACCTCGAAGCCACGAGGATCGTCATATAGGGAGAGAATTAACGCTCCCAATGCCCTACTCACCAGTACGATATGAGAGTAGACGAACCCTTCCATGTAATCCCGATTCTTGAGTGAGTGATAGAATGCGTTGACGAAATTGGATTCGACAAGGTCCACCGAAGCCTTGACCTTGAAGTATGGATCGTCAATAAACCCAAATTGCGTCTCCCAGCTGGCCATGAGTTCTCCCGTGACTTTGGCGGCGGATTCGAATATCTTTTCATTCTTCCGGGTAAGACTTCGCTTCAGGTCATACCGGCTGTCGTGCCAAATGAACAATTCACGATTCTTCAGATGTTTCGCGAGAGTGGAGTCAGGAAGTCCTGTCCTCTTCTTGATTTCACTGTACCTTGAACCTGGATGAGTCGCCAGGTCAATCTCAATCTTCGTGAGTGCTATTCGCTCATGAAATTCATTGTAGTCAAGGCGGAGAGTTGTCACTTCGTTTACTACGGACCGTAGTGATCTTATTTGAACCTTGACAACATATAGGCGTTGGCTCTAGAACTCGTCAAGGCGCGCTGCCTGAAGTGCAATTGGGCATGGCTTCCGCGCACAACTTCACCCCGACGTTGTCCGCGCTGTGGGTCCTATAATTGGGATTCAGAAGAAGGCCCGGAGGCCGCGGTCGCGGCTCCCCCGGGCTCCTCGTCGCGTCCGACTGGCTTTTCTATCAAGCCGGAGGCAGAGTGGACCACCGCACCCAAAGTGGGTGAAACCCTGGATTCCTTGGCTTCCCTGGATTCAGCAGAGGATTCAAGCCAAGCAAGCCAAGGAATCCGCCCTCCCTCTCACTTTGGCTTGCACTCTTGCATGGTCTGCCACAAGGACGGCGCCAGGGGTCTTGCCCGGCAAAGCGGCGTGGTCTACATCCATCCTGAATGCGAGAAGGACTGGGGAGGCAAGCTATGACCTTGGAATATGTCGAACCGACATACTTTCCCCATCCGTGCAGGTGCCATGCGCACAGTCAACACCTGGTCTATCGGTTCCTATTTCACAACCCAGGCAGCTCATTGAAGGTGGCCGCCCGCGAGCTTCAGATGACATATCTTGCAGTCAGGCTTGCGAAGTGTCGCCTGACCAAGCGCCCAGACCTCTCGAGGCGCTGCCCCGAATGCTGGAAGCCGAGCCTACAAGGGCTTGTCTGCGCGAGCTGCGGCGCCGAGCTGGACCAGCCCTTCGACCTCAGCGAACTCTTTGATTCTCAGAGTCCAGTTCATCAGATCCATCCCTTATCGGGCCTGGGCTCAGTGACCAACTATCAGAACCTGAAGTTCGCGTACGGGGGAAAGAACATCCGACATCTGGCCGAACGCCCTGAGAACGCCCTTCTTGAGAGGTGCAGGTCCCTGCTCTGGCAGGAATTGAAGGGCCCCATGTTCAGAGACGGAATCGTGGAAGAAGCGAACCAACTCTTAAGTCGCTCTGTTTCAGAGTTTCAGTCACGCTTCCCTAACCTCTTGAGGTCAAAGGGGGTGGCAGATCAGCTAGTCAAGAACGTCCTCGGCTTGCTGAGGTTCCGGTATCCAAATCGTTTCAGTGTTTCACTTGCAACACCCCCTTTAGTCGGTGAAGAGGCCTGAGCGAAGCGGGGAAGGAAGAAGGGAGACACTATGGGTGAACGGGGGGACGAGGTCGTGCAGCTCAAGAGGAGCGAACTTGAGAAGATTCTCGAAGTTCTTGAGAAGGCTGAAGAGATAATCTTTGGATGACGATCTGCCTGATGTCCTCCAAATCATGTCTCAGAGACTCCATCTCCACAGAAGGTTTTGCGGCTTCGCTCTCATCGAGTGGCGTCCCGCACCTCCCGCAGTAGACCAGTCCTGGAGTGTTCCTCTCTTTGCACCTGGGACAAGAGGCCGGGGAGAACTCCGGCTTGATCGGCTGCATTGGCTTCCCGCTGTACACCTGCTCCAGCTTGGGCTCGATGTCCCTAGCGGAGAGATGAACATAGACGGCTGGCATCTTGGAATTCATCGTCCACCCGTAGAGGATCTTGAGCTCGCTGTCCGTGAAGTGTCTCGCCGCCTCCGTGATGGAGCCGTGTCTCAGAGCATAGGCATGGATTCGCTTGTTGTTGACCCCGGCCTTCTCCGCGGTCTGCTTCATGATCCTGTTCCACCTGACCCAGCCTAGCCGCTGGTTGAGGTGGTTCGTAGATTCTGTCACCCAAAGAGGCGCGTGGGGGTCATGTCTGAGAGGGTGCGTCTCCAGGTATCGGCTCAGGACTGAGGTACTGGAGATGATCCTCAGCGTCCTCTCTCCCGTCTTTCCCTTCCTAATCCGGATTCTGGCACCCATTGCATCAAACGTCACGTCGCCTACGTTCAGGAGCAGAAGCTCACTTGGCCTGGTCCCTCTCTCGAAGGCGACGCTGAGCATGCACTTGTCTCGAAGCTTGTCGGCGCTCTTGATGAGCGTCTCGACCTCCGCCGGCGTGAAGAACTCTGGCTCCTTCCTCTCGTTGGCCTTCTGCTGAGCCTTTAACCATCTCACTTCCTCTGGGAAGGGAGTGTCGTGGTCGGTGTTTCCATTCCGGACGAACTTGTAGAAGTATTTGATTGTGAAGAAGGAATCGGAGACTGTGTGGGGAGAGTAGTCCTGCTCTTGGATCCAGATGGACAGTCTCTCGATGTCCTTCCTTACAGCATCCTCGACATGGGCTCCGAGATGTTCCATCAGCTGCCGCACGGTGAACGTGTATTTTGCGAGCCTGCCAGTGCTGACTCTCTTCGCCCTGAGGTGCTCTATGAATCCCCGGATGAGCTCCTTGTCCCTCTCCGACAGCATCGTTGATTCGTCCAACCGCTTGAGGGAGTTCCGAAGGGAGTAGGCATAGTCATAGACATCGTCACCTCCCTTGCCCGCGCTCATCTGCACAGTAAAAGGGGGATGTTGGGGATTTGCACCCATGGCTTAGGGTGCGGTCGCCGGGATTTGAACCCGGGTTTCTGGAGACGGTCTGAATGCCGCCTTTACCAGCGTGGCAGGCTTACATGCCCCAGAAGGACTTGATGTCCTGGACCAGGCTAGACGACGACCGCACAAATCACCTCGCGACATCATGGAGGTTAAAAGCTTGGTGCGGCGTTTCAGCCGACCTTGACGCCCAGGGGCAGCTCCCTGTCTGGCGAGAGCAGCGAGAGCTCAGTTTCGTTGTACGCTGCAAGGAGCATGCACTCGGACATGACTCCAGCGACAGACTTCGGCTGGAGGTTGACTACGGCGACAACGAGCTTACCCACCAGCTGGTCCTTCGGATAGAAATTCTTAATCCCCGCGACACACTGCTTCGCACTTCCGTCCCCGAAATCCACCATCAGCTTGTACATAGGATTGCGCGCTGCCGGGATGTCTTCTACGGTGACGATGCGTCCCATCCTCATCTCAATCTTGCCAAACTCGTCGATGGAGACGACCAAACCCGCTAATCACAACCCTGAGGCCAAATAAGGCTTAAAGACTCGAAACGTCGGTCGCGAGAACGCGGGCCGGTAGTCTAGTCTGGTAGGATACAGAGGAATCGTCCAGCCCCTTGGCAAAGAGATCCAGACTGGGGGAGGTCGGGGGTTCGAGTCCCCCCCGGTCCATAATTCTACAGTCACGCCTTGAATTGCGGGTCCTCCATCAGGTGCTTGTGCGGCGAGCGGTCGAGGCTCAACCTGTTCAGACAATCAAGCAACAGGGTGATGCTCACAAGGGCATTCGCTTAGATATAGGCAACCTATGTGATTGCCTGTTCCGCAGGGATCGCACTTCAGAATGAGCGTTCTTGCACCCAAGTGATGGTTGCACCGAACGTCAGAGTAGATAAGCCCGCTATCTGCCCTGTGAGTGAAGTGATTGGAGCGT
Source organism: Nitrososphaerales archaeon (assembly GCA_050011215.1). Taxonomy (GTDB): domain Archaea; phylum Thermoproteota; class Nitrososphaeria; order Nitrososphaerales; family Gagatemarchaeaceae; genus UBA183. The sequence goes on along the minus strand of JBEKJM010000017.1, from coordinate 4,405 downwards.
CAACTGTCCACGAAATGCGGTTGAAGCGGTTATGGTCTGGCCTGTGGTGGAAGTAGTTGATGTCGAAGTGGTTGAGGTCTTGGGAGCGCTGGCTGGTGAAGCGGTAAGTTGGGCAGCTTGAGCCTGTGTGAGCCTGTGAGTCGAAGCTCAGAAATCCTCTTCCCATTCGGCTTCAAGTTCGTCCAAGCCGTCCTCTATCGCATCGTCGTCGTCAAAGACACCGTCTTCGTCGTTGGGCGTCAGGGCTTCGGCTCCTTCACGTAGCGCCTTATCAGCCTTCAGCAGGTTAGGCAGAAGATGTTCCGTTCGCATTGATCGACCCCCTCTTCAAGCGTTGCAGGTCAGACCCTCGCTTCCTGGCTATCAAGAGCAAGGTCGGCATCTAGATTCTGTAGCAGCCCCTTTGTCTGCTCTCACCTAGTGTGAAGAGTCGGTTGATAGCTATCATGCCATTGAAGCAGACACTCAACGACTCTTGACCAACCAACCGAAATGTGCCTAATGCGCCGCACGGTATGACAAGAATGGCGACATATACGCGCGGACAAACATGGGGAGCCCTGCGCAAGGCCTGGAAGGGATACAAGATCGCCAAGGTTCAACACGACTCTTCGAGGATGCGGGAGTACTCTGCCAAGATCAACACCCTTCAGGTTCAGCTCGGCGTTCCCAAGACTACGTTCCAAGTGTGACCTCGAAAAAGGTCACACTTTCTTCTCTTTCGTTTGGATTTCTCTGAGTAGGGACAATGGGAACGGTAAGCTGGTCCCAGACCAATCGGACCCGTCTCCAACCCGGGTGACCATCGGTTCCTTCTCGTCATGTGTGCCTCTTCCCTGACCACGTGCTGTGTGCAGGGGGCATCGGCAGCGCGATGATTGCCTGCATCGTAATCTCCGAGCAGGCGCGTTCCCCATCGGAGACTCACACGGCTTTCGTGCCCACAAAGTACCTGTTGAGAAACCTATCCTCTGAGACCCTGTACCTGTACTTCCCTATCACAATCTCGTTCTCTTTCCTCAGCCTGTCCACGAAACCCTTCGAGGACTGAAGCTCGTCCATGAGTCTGCCGCCTCTGTCCCTGAGGAACGTCCACTCCCCCTCCTTCTTCTTGAAACTCTTCCACTGCAACGAATCCAAGGTCTCTTCTAGCGTGGTTGTGGACTTCGCGAATTCGGAGAGTGGAGAACTCCCCGGCTGGGGCTTCTCTGCTCTGACGACATCTCTCGACTCAAGTCCCTTCTTCGGGACGGCCATCTCGGCCCCGATGACTTCCTTCGCCTTGAGAAGTTCCTGCTTCCTCTTCTGCAAATCCTCGATCAAACGGTCGATCTCTTCGACCTTCGCGCTGATCCGCTCCTCATCGGGCAGGACCATTTCAATCACCTGCGTGCTCAATCCACTGTAATATAGCATCTCGTGCCCTGCTGGCCTTCTCATACAGGGCTGCGCTTAGGGGAGGGTTTGCCAAATCTTGGTTAATAGGAGGTGCAGCAGGCTCAGGATTGTCTGACAGTGATAAAGGCGTGAGCCGGCAGCAAGTCCAGCTTCAAGTTCTCGAGGCATACACTCCCGATGTGGGTCGGGGTGTGGCGAGGCTAGACTATGCCGCGATGGAGGCATTAGGCGCGTCCACGGGAGACGTAATCGAAATCAAGGGAAAGCGACGAACCGTCGCGAAGTGCCTCCCTCTCTACCCCTCAGACGAGGGCAGAGGAATCGTGAGGGTCGACGGTCTGATCAGGAACAACGCAGGGGTCGCTATCGGTGACGTGGTTATCGTAAAGAAGGTCATGGCCCCACCGGCAGAGAAGGTTGTGGTCGCTCCATCCGAAGCGGTGCCGCCTATCGACGAGAGATACTTGGCGGATGCCCTTGAAGGCATCCCAATAACGAAGGGTGACATCGTGGCGGTACCCTACTTCGGTGGAAGGCTCACCTTCCAGGTTACTGGGGTAAGTCCGGTCGCAGAGGCAGTGCTGATAACTCAGAGAACGGTCTTCGTCATTTCCGAGAAGGGCGTGGCTCTAAGGGGAGTACCACAGGTAACCTACGAAGATATCGGTGGCATAAAGGACGAGGTCCAGAAGGTAAGGGAGATGATTGAGCTCCCCCTGAGACATCCGGAGATTTTCGAGAAGTTGGGCGTTGAAGCACCGAAAGGGATTCTCCTGTACGGTCCTCCGGGAACCGGCAAGACGCTCCTGGCGAAGGCTGTGGTTAATGAGACCAACGCTCACTTCATTCCGATAAGCGGTCCGGAGATCATGAGCAAGTACTACGGTGAATCAGAGGCAAAACTCAGAGAGATATTCAAAGAGGCAAAGGAGAAAGCTCCTACCATCGTCTTCATGGACGAGATCGACTCGATAGCTCCAAAGCGCGAGGAGGCAACTGGAGAAGTCGAGAGGAGAGTTGTCAGCCAGTTGCTCTCCTTGATGGATGGTCTCGAAGCAAGGGGTAAGGTCATAGTAATAGCGGCTACTAACCGACACAACGCACTGGACCCCGCTCTCCGAAGACCAGGCAGGTTTGACAGAGAGATCGAAATCAAGGTCCCGGACAAGAAGGGAAGATACGAGATACTGCAGATCCACACGCGTCACATGCCACTACAGCAGGACGTCGACCTTGAGCAGCTCGCCTCGGTATCGCACGGGTTCGTCGGGGCTGACCTCGAGTATCTTTGCAAAGAGGCTGCGATGAAGACTCTCAGAAGGATTCTACCGGAACTGAAGCTCGAGGAAGAGAGACTGAGCCAAGAGATACTCGACAAACTGATTGTCACGGGGGACGACTTTCAGAAGGCGCTGAAAGATATCACGCCGTCAGCAATGAGAGAAGTGTATCTTGAAACACCAGATGTGAAGTGGTCCGAGATTGGCGGCCTTGATGGCGTAAAGAAAGAGCTTCGGGAGGCGGTCGAATGGCCGCTGAAGTACCCGGACCTTTACAAGGCTATAGGCTACCTTATGCCGAAGGGCATCCTGCTTTACGGTCCCTCCGGTACGGGTAAGACACTGCTAGCCAAGGCGGTTGCTACGGAGAGTGAAGCGAACTTCATCAGCGTTAGGGGCCCAGAGTTGCTCAGTAAGTGGGTGGGTGAATCGGAGAGGGGAGTGCGGGAGGTCTTTAGACGGGCAAGGCAGGCCGCCCCATGCATAATCTTCTTCGACGAGATCGATTCGATCGCGCCAACGAGAGGGATGGGTGGAGGCAGCGTGGCAACGCAGCGAGTCGTCAGTCAGCTTCTGACAGAGCTCGACGGAATTCAGGCACTCCAGGGGGTCGTCGTACTAGCGGCAACCAATAGGATCGACATGGTCGACACAGCGCTTTTGAGGGCTGGGCGTTTCGATAAGATAATCAGCATGCCTCTCCCCGATAAGAACGCGAGGGAACAGACCCTCCAGATACACATGAAGGGGAAGCCGATCTCAAAGGAGGTAGAGGTCGGACGTCTCGTTGAGATGACCGAGGGATTCAACGGAGCAGACTTGGCCGCACTTGTGAACACGGCAGTTTCCATAGTTCTTCAAGCCTACATCGCCAAGTACCCAAGGCCCGAGGAGGCGAAGAAGCACCTAGATGAAGCGATCGTGACCTACGAGTACTTCCAGGAGGCGGCGAAGAGAGTGAGGTCCTCCAGGGAGAGCAACCCCATGGAGAGGGTCGCAGTACCTTACTACAGGTAAGGCAGTAAGAGGCGTGTGGTAGAGTTGGTTCTTTGTAGTAAATGCAGAAGAAAAGCGGTGGAGACGAGAACTGAAGGGAGCCCTGTTTTGGTTTGTGCTGGTTGTAACAATTACACCAGCGAATGCACTTGTTCATCAAACTGAGTACGGCACTAGTTCAAGCACAATCTTTCCCAGAAGAAGTACGAGGAACTTACTGCCTTCGAAGCACGCCAATCCGATCGCCGGCCGAAGAGAAGAGGTCGAGGGCAGAGACACCCTGGAGACCCTTACCAGAAGAACCTTCTTGTCGAGAATGAGCCCGTTGTGAACGAACGGAAGGTGGAGAAAGTTGATTCGACACGGCGAGTGGCGGAAGAGCTGGCGCAAACCGGCGTTCCCCAGGGAACCGTTGCCTTGGCCAAGGAACGGACTCTGGGCAGGGAATGACGCAGTTGAGAGTGGCGTTCACCAGAGGGCGGGCTTTGCATGCCCCTGGTTCCGAGGCCCATTGATGGATATCTCCGGCATAACAGAAGAATCAACAGTTTTCTGTCAAGTGAATCCCTAAGTATCCAGTCAAGAAGCTGTCCACGAAGAATGATGCCACACTACGCCCGAATCAAGCTCACGAGCGCGAACCTCGAACAGCTCGAGAGGGTAGCGAAGAGCATCAGGGAGATCGCAGACAAGACGGGCGTCAGGGTGAAGGGCCCGCAACCTCTTCCGAC
>JBEKJM010000016.1:0-30176 GCA_050011215.1 Nitrososphaerales archaeon | reverse complement strand
ACGACGTGGCCCGCAAACGTCTCCGTCGGTACCGTGAATGTGCACGTGAAGGTGCCAGTGGCTGAGGTCGTCTGGGCGGTGCAGGTCTGGGTCGCTATCGTGCCTCCGGCGATGGTGATGGAGCCGATCTTCGTGCTGACGGAATACCCAGTGCCGGTCACCGTGACGATGGTGCCGATTGGGCCCTGAGCGGGGAACAGAGTGATCGCAGGCGTCGTTATCGTAAAGGTCGCCGAGGCGGTGTCGGCAGGTATGGTCCCGACGTCGCTGCCAGACACGACGACCGTGTACAGACCTGATGCGATCGACGGCACCGTGAACGTGCACGTGAAGGTGCCCGTGGCTGAGGTCGTCTTTGTGGTGCAGGTCTGCGTGGTCGGGGTCGCCCCGTTGAATGTCATAGTGTTGATTGTAGTAAGAACGGAGTACCCTGACCCCGTTACGGTGACCGACGTGCCGACCGGGCCTTGGGCGAGAGACAGAGTGATTGCGGGTGTCGTTATCGTGAAAGTCGTAGACGCGGTGTCAAGTGGTACGGTCCCGACGTCGCTTCCAGAGACAGTGACGGTGTAGGCCCCAGCCGTCACGGTGGGCACCGTGAATGTGCACGTGAAGGCGCCTGCGGCCGAGGTCGTCTGGGAAGTGCAGGTCTGAACGGATGGAGTCAACCCGTTGAATGTCATAGTGTTGATCGCAGTAGATACGGAGAACCCTGACCCCGTTGCGGTGACGCTGGTGCCGACTGGGCTCTGCATGGGAGACAGAGTGATCGTGGGAGTGGTGACCGTGAATGTGGCAGACGCGGCGTCAGAAGGCATAGTCCCCACGTCGCTTCCGGAGACAGTGACAATGTGTGCTCCAAGCGTTTCTGTGGGCACTGTGAATGTGCACGTGAAGGCGCCTGTAGAGTCAGTCGTCTGGGAGGTGCAGGTCTGGCTTGTTATAGTGCCTCGGGCGATGGAGATCAAGCCTATCTTTGTGTTGATGGAGAACCCTGTGCCGGTCACCGTAACGATGGTACCGATTGGGCCCTGAGCGAGAGAAAGAGTGATTGAGGCAGTGATGACCATGAAGGAGGCAGATGCGGTGTCCGCAGGTACGGATCCGACGTCACTACCAGACAGGACTACTGTGTACGTGCCCGCTGCAATTGATGGCACTTTGAATGAGCATGTGAAGGAGCCGGTGGGGGAAGTCGCTTGGGAGGTGCATGTCTGCGGAGTCGGGGTGGCGCCATTGAACGTGACCTTACCGATTGCGGTGCCTATGGAGAACCCTGAACCCGCTACGGTGACGTTGGTGCCGTAGAGGCCCCGAATGGGAGACAGAGATATCGCGGGGGTTGTGACCGTAAATGTCGCAGATGCGCTGTTCGAGGTGGCATCCATTGCTATGACCGTCTTACCGCCAGCTGAAGCAGTGGACGGAACGACAAAGGAGGTGGAAGTGAAGGCGCCCGAGGGAGACGAAGTGACCGTGGCGGGGACAGTCGTCACTGTCGCTCCGTTGAACTTTACCGTGATGGTGGAATTCGGAACAAAATTGGCACCCGTAACTGCCACGGTTGTGCCTGCCGGACCTTGAGAGGGAGACAGGCTGATCGTTGGAATCGTGACAGTGAATGTTGCGGAGGCACTGTTCCCGCTTGCGTCCGTTGCTTTGACGATCTGTGCGCCAGCTGAAGCAGTAGAAGGTATGACGAAGGTGGAAGTGAAGGCGCCCGAGGCATCAGTGGTGACCGTAGCCGGGCTGGTAGTCTGTGCCGCTCCGTTGAACGCTATCGTGACGATGGAAGAAGGAGCGAGACCGGCACCCGTGACCGTCACGGTGGTGCCGACCGGGCCATGAATCGGCTTCAAGGTTATTGATGAGGTAACAGTGAATCTGGTGGACGCGGTGTTCGCGCTTGCATCCGTCGCCGTGACCACTTGAGCACCGGCAATAGAGGATGGTACGATGAAGGTGGCGTTGAAGGCGCCCAAGGCGGACGTAGTTACCGCAGTCGGGCTGGTGGTCTGCGCCAATCCATTGAATGCTATCGTGACGGTGGAAGTAGGTGCGAAGCCAGCACCCATGACCGTTACTTTGGTGCTAACCAGACCAGAAGTCGGTGACAGGGCTATTGACGGTGTGACCGTGAATGTGGCGGACGCGGTGTTCGAGCTGGCGTCCGTCGCCGTGACCGTCTTGTTACCAGCAATGGATGAGGGCACGACGAAGGTGGCGGTGAAGGCCCCCAAGGTGGACGTATCGACCGTAGCCGGGATGGTCGTCACTTTCACTCCGTTGAACGTTATCGTGATGGTGGAAGAGGGAGTGAAGCCAGCGCCTGTGACCGCTACGGAAGTACCGACAGGGCCGGAGGTCGGCTTCAGGGTCATTGATAGAGAGATGGTCAAGGTGGCATTTCCTGAACTTGCTGCATTGAAGTTCGAATCACCAGCGTACGAAGCCTGGATTATCGAACTTCCAGAACGGAGACCCGTGACATTCACTTGGCAAGCCGCTCCCGAAAGGACGCACGAGTATGAGCTGAACGAGACGTTTCCAGTGCCACCTATCCGTGACCAACCGATCTGTTCACCGTTGACTGATTTTACGAACCCGGCCAGGGTCGCGGTGCACTGGGACGTCGAACCTAGTGGGAAAGAGATAGGAATGCAACTGATTGCGGTTGTTGTCGGGTCTAGAAGCGTAATGGTAGTAGTTCCAGAGCTCCCCATATGATACGAATCGCCGGCGTACGTTGCCTGCACCTTGGCCATCCCGAGTATTCCCGCCACTGGGGTGTAGGTCACGGAGCACTCTGATGGGATGACCGTGAATGTTGCAGTCGCGGTGTTCGCGCTGGCATCCGTCGCTGTGATTGTCTGAGGCCCGGTTGGAGAGGAAGGTACGCTGAAGGTGGCATTGAAGGCGCCCGAGGCGTCCGTGGTGACCGTGGCCGGGGTGGTCGTCTGCGCCGCTCCATTGAATTTTATCGTGATGGTGGAAAGGGAAGCGAAGCCAACACCCGCGACCGTCACAGTGGTGCCTACTGGGCCCTGCATCGGACTCAGGGTCATTGACGAGGTGGGTTCGGTGGTTGTGACCGTGAACATGGCAGTCGCGGTGTTCGCGCTGGCATCCGTTGCTGTGACCGTCTGAGGCCCGGTTGGAGAGGAGGGTACGCTGAAGGTCGCAGTGAAGGCGCCCGCAGCATCCGTGGTGACCGTAGCCGGGACGGTCGCCACCTTCGCTCCGTTGAAATCTATCGTGATGGTGGAAAGAGAAGCGAAGTTGGCGCCCGTGAGCGTGATGGTGGTGCCAATAGGGCCCGTCATCGGGCTCTCTGTACGTATGGAGGTTATTCCTGTGTTGAGCGTGCAACTGGCTGAGCTGAAGCTGCCATTCTCATTCGCATCTGAGAATGTCACGTTTCCTGTCGGTGTCGTCAGGAAGGGTTGCGATGGGGTTCCGTCAGTATCGGTCAACGTCGCCGTGCATTTCGTCGAACCCCCTACGACTTTAGACGGTGCGCAGTTGACCGCTGTGGAGGTGCTGCGCAGGAGGGCCTGCCCTTCGAAGGGCATCATCTGCGAATAGGTATTGTTCTTGTAAAAGAATGAAACTACGATCCCGAGAGACGTACCCTCGGGCACCGTGAAGTCAGGGGGAGTCATAGTGCATTTTGTGGAGCCACTGTCAAATAGACTCGCATCCTGCTGCCCTCCCCAAGCCCAGCTGCTTGAGCTATACCCGCAGGCCGCAATCGTCAGCGTGACCGTCTGCCCTGGTTCCACGTAGAGGCAGTTACTGTCGATGGGTACGTTCGTCTTCGGGTCGACGACGCTGCAATCGGAGGGGTAGGCCGTTAGGGTAGGTGCCCCCGATGATGGATAGTTCGGGTAGTACACTCCTTGAGGTGCAGCGCTTGAACTGTAACTGCCCGCAAGGAAGTAGAACAATTCTCCCGAGATGTCTGGATCCCCGAATAGGTAGCTGTACTGTGTGATAGGCAGCGTAGTATTGAAGGCATTGGTGATCTGCACGTAAAAGGCCGTGTAATAGTTGGACCCTGCAGCTAGGAAGCTACCGCTTGGAAGGTTCGATAGAGGAGGACTGGCATTCCTGATGCAAGTGCCGTTGAAGGCGTGTTGGGTGGCACTGCTCTGGGTGCAGGAGCTGTACTTCAGTAGGTAGAAGTTGGCCGCGAAGGCACCCTGGGTCGTGACGCTCGCGATGCCCCCGACTTCGATCGAGTTGGACAGAGAATCCGCCGACGTGACAAACACCGTATTGAGGGTACCACTGGCGTGGCCTGAAAATGACACGAACCCGCCTATGGCCCCTGTGCTGGCAGAGAAGCGGCAGCTGAAACTCCTGTTCTCTCCTACTGGGATGTTTAGGGAGTGAGGCGAACACGAGGAGTAGGCACTAACGGACGCTGTCCCGCTGGCATAGGGCTCATTGAGCGAAATGGAGACGTTGTTGGCGGACCAAGGAGCGAAGTTGAAGACAGTGGCAGTGAGGGTGATGCAACCGTCGGAGCAGGAAAGCGTCTGAGTAGCACCCACAACCGTTGTGGCTTTCATCTGGACGGAGAGTTGCGGACCCCCTCCGACCTGGGTCAGGGTCACATGCGTAGTCACCGACTTCACTGTCACTACGGTCGTGACAGGATTAGCGGGCGGAGGGTACTGAGCAGAAAAGACGTTTCCTGCGGAGGTGAGCAGACTGACTACAACGTACTCACCGTTCGAGTAGTTGAGTGCCGCCTTACTGATAGTGATGTCAGCCGTACATCCTTTGCTTGGACATGAAGTGAGATACTTCGTAGATGCGCCTATGGCCAGAGAAATGGGGAGAGTGACGTTGAGGTCCGGATTCTGTTTCAAGAAGTGCGAGCCTGGCGACGCTTTAGAATTGGATAGCAACTGCCCCGACTCGTGCGGATCGCAGTCCGACACGCATGTCACGTAGATGTCGATGATTGACGAAGACACGCCCCCAGTGTTGTTGGCCCTGACCCACATGCAGTTGGCGCAAGGATTGCTCCCGTGATCGGTGGCGCTGGCAATGCCTGCCGTTACGAGTAGCTTCTCCTGGCCAGCCTGAAGTTGATCGTTCGCCCTTGCAATGTTTGATTGGTCTGCAGAGTGGGCGCTTTGGTCGACGAATAGAAAGAAACCGGAGCCGACGGTGAAAATCATTGCGAAGAGAATGATCGCGGCGAGTACCCCGGCTACCGCCTTCCGTTTTGACTTCGCCCGAGCAGTTTCCGCTGGACTTTGCAAATCATTTCCCCCTAAGTGAATGCGATTCCATTGAAGGCGATGTCCTCCGTCATTATCTGTCCCCTGTACTCAAACGACACTACCGTGGTAGCGGCGGTCGCGTCCCCGGCGTAGTACATGTCTATGGCAGGTGTCGCACCACCAGGGATGCACCCGACGGTCGCATTGCCGTTATCCCAAGCCATTCCGTACTGGTCCCCTCCCCAGTCCCAGTTGGATGACGAGAATCCGCATGCGGCAAGCGTGATCGTCACCGTCTGTCCAGGATCAACATAGATGCAATTGGGGTCAATCGGTCTGCCATTAATTGGATTGACCACATTGCAGTCATTGGGGTATGCGGTTAGTGTGGGAAGCTGAGAACCAGTTCCGGGGTCGTAGTCCGGATAGTAGACCCCGTTGCTCATTGTCGTATTTGTACCTACGAGCCACCAGTCTGACTCACCCCCGTCTGACGGGTCCACCTGCATGAAGGTGTATTGAAGCAGCGGGACGGTGGTGTTGTAGTTGTTCGTTATCTGAATGTAGAAGGCGACGTAGTGGTTGCTCCCTCCGCTGATTACCGCGCCCTCAGGCAGTTTGTCGGGCGAACTGGGAGGCATTGCCGTGTTGGGGGTGCACGTGTCAGTCGCCGAGTATTGAAAACTCCCGACGCTGAATTCTGGTGCTTTGGTGCAAGAGCTGTACTTGAAGAAGAAGAAATTGGTGGAAAAGACCCCTTGTGCGAGGGCGTTGGTCAGTCCCCCAATCTGCACGAGGTTTGATACTGCACCCGCGGAATCTATTACGGTCTTGTTTTGCGTCGCAAATGCCCACCCTGAAAACGAAGCAAGGCCGCCGACGGCACCCGTCTGGGGGGCGTACCTACATAGGAAGTAGATGTGAGGAGCGACGCCGGACCCGTTGTATCCTGGAATTGTCCCACTCGGATCAGGGATCGAGTGGTTGTTGCCAGGCCCCGGGGGAGTGTAAGGACCTGCGCAATTGGTGCTGGTCAGTTCAGCAGTGCCAGTGACGTTGAACCAGGGAGTTGTCGGGTGCAGACCCGCTCCTGTCATGTTGGTGCGTGAATAGTTGAAAAGAGTGACATTGTCAGTAACGCACTCGATTCCCGGACAGGGTCCACTGAATACTTGAACAGGGGTGGCCGACATGACGGCTACAAGAGAATTCCCCCCGGCCCCGCCAGCGTTGGGCCCGGTCAACGAGACTGTCGTTTCTGAGGTAGTTGTGGAAACGATAACGGTGTTGTTGAGAGGGTACTGCCGGGTGAAGACGTTCCCCCTCGACGTGACTAGTGAAACATGAATGAGTCCCGATGTATAGACGTAGGCTGTATCTGAGATTGTGAAGTTTCCTTTCTCACCTATGTTGAGGTTGACTGGGGTTCCGAGCTTCATCACACCAGGTGGGCTGACGATTCTGCCTGAGCTGCCATTGACGAAGGTGCCGACCACACTAATTGGGTAGGCTCCGTCGTCTGTCACTGTGACTAGGAGTCCGTCGGTTCGATTGGAGACCTGAAAGGAGAGCTGTTCCTGGCTGATCTCGGCGCGCCGCTGAAGAGCCTGGACGTCCGCTTGGTAAGTGGAAAGGTCGTTCTTGGCTTGGAAGAACAGGTACCCTGTCCCCGCCGTGAAGAGCACCGCGAAGATGATGACTGCCACAAGTATGCCACTGACCGCCCGACGCCGGTCTTGTCCGAGCCTCAGATTCACGCCGACCTATCACCCAGCTGCTCGGGCCTGGGTCCGGATGATGTTACCGTAAAGCCCCTGTATTGTCACCACATAACTCTCGCCGATGAGCATGTCATGGCCCGAACACGCCGGAATTATCACCTGATACGGGCCATAGGAATTGGTTGAAAGCCTTGAAACTGGCAACAGATTGTCAGCGACTTTCTGGTTCGGAGCAATTGCCGGGATCGGACAACTGCCTGTCGATGCGGACGTGCCAAAGGTCAGACTCCAAGAAGAATTCAACGTGGCGACGGTGATGGAGGAGACGTTGAGCGAGAGCTCTCCCCTGTTGTAGAGAGTGAGATTCAAGGTAGTGCATGAGCTCCCGCCACATCCCAATACCTGAGTCGTAACAACAGAGAAACTCTCTCTCAGGAAGTTGACGTTGCTCGCAACGCTCTGACCGTAGGCATTTTCGCTGGACCCAGCCTGGCCATTGACCCAACCGAAAACCGCGGTACCAGCTACCAAGGTGATTGCGACCATAATCAGGGTCCCCATGATTTCGGCTATGGCGAGGCGTTTCTTGTTTCCCCTGAGTTTCATGCCTTGTTTCGAAGCCTCCTCAGCGGTATATGGTCATTATGAATCAAGCATATGGAGCGGACATCGTCTTTCGTCGCAGGCGGCGGGGCCATGATCAAGTCACCGTCTGCCCCACGAAGGGTATCTGCTGCGTGTACACTTCACCGTTATAGACGAAGGTGATAAGGATGCTCAGATAGGTCGATTCGTCGGGCGTGTACTGTGGAGGTCTTGTTGTGCATGTGTTCCCGGTATCGAAGTTGTATCCATAGGTCGAATTAGCCCAGTTCCACCAGTGGGAATTGATATCGCAGGCGGCAAAAGTGAGTACTGCGCTGCCACCAGGCGCTATGTTGATGCACGAAACCGTCGACGTGGCAATGCAGGTCGGTGGGTACGGTACCAGGGTCGGCACCTCACCAGTGACTCCTGGGTCGTAGTCGGGGATGTAGGTGAGGTTTGAATTCCCTTGGCCTCCGGGGCCGCCGACGATGTAGAAGGCGGACTCTCCACCGGCGGTGGGATCGGTCAGGAAGTACGTGTAGGGGAGGATCGGAACGGTCACGTTGAAGTTGTTAGTCACTCGAATGTAAAAAGCCACATAATAGCTCCCGTTCCCATTGATCAGGCTCGCGGTCGGAAGGCTGTCGTTCGTCACGGGGTTTGGTATCGTCTGGCACGGTGTATTTCCACTGGGAGGAGTAGTGCACGCGCTGTACTTGAAGAAGAAGAAGTCACCGGAGAAGGGCCCCTGGTTTAGCACGCTTACCGGACCGCCTATCTGGACAGGGTTCGAGATTGCAGGACCGGACGTCACGGTCTGCTTGTTGTACGTTCCTATCGCCTGAACCGTGAAGGATGCGAAGCCTCCGAATCCGTTCGGACTTGCGCTGTACGCGCAGACGTAGACCGCGTTGTGGGGCTGGCCGCTACCGGGGTATCCATCGATGTACAGGTTCCCCGCCTTGTCCGTGGTCCCGCTAATCAGAGTGCATGGACCTGTAGACGAGACCTGGGCGCTTCCTGTAAGGGAAGGCAGTGGCACAGCGGGAGATAGCGAAACCCCGGTTACATTGAGGACCCCGTAATTGAAGATCGTGACGGTATCGTGGAGGCAATCCCCGCATGCGAAGGTCTGCATGGGACTTGCTACCATCGAGACGACCAAGACGTCACCTCCAGGATTGCCACCGCCCCAGGTTGTAGTGGAATTGATCGAGAAAGTCTGAGTCATTGTCACGCTGGTTGTTTCAGGAGTGGGGGGGTACTGGGCGGAAAAGATCTGCCCACTCGATGCCAGGACGCTGACTACTACTGGCGAACCCGTGTAACTGTACGAGGCCTTGCTTATGGCGATATCACAGCCGGGAACAGGACCGCAGCCGCTCATCTGAGCCGTTGAAAATCCAGGCAGAATGGTGAGGGGGAGAGAATAATTGAGGTCTCCCTTTGCGGGAGGCGAGAAGGTCGCCAGATATGGACTGCCCTTGCTTACCGTGGAATTCGACATGATCCTGTTCATAGCCGTATTGGTCACGAAAATGTCTATCACGGTAATGGCTGAGCTCCCGGTGTTCGAGATCCTCAGCCAGAGGTCTCCTGTATTGTTCCAATGGTCAGGTGTTGTAGAAAGCCCCACTCTTATCGACAGAACTTCCTGAGAAGCTTGCTGGAGAGCCTGCTGCTCCTGCTGATTCGCCTGTGCATCTTTGAGGGTAGATGTGTTGATGAAGATGAAGAAGCCGATGCCAGCGGTAAAGAGTATCGCGAACATTATCATTGACCCAAAAATCCCTGAAATAGCTCTCCTTCGTCTGGCCTCCTCGAGCTTCGAAATGTTCATTTGGGGGTCACGCCGCTCGGGCGATTCTTGGCACTCTGGTCATACCAATAGAGTACTCTAATCTCAATCGGGAGAGCCCTCTGAGCCGTCGCCATTTGTGAACGGGCTCTTTGTCGCTTTTTGCTATTTAGGACTTGTAGACCAAAAAACCGGATTTGGAGTCTATACTCTTGACCAAAAGCCCATTATGGCTGGTTCGGATGGAAGGCTACGGAGACTGCCGTGGGTAGGCCTCTTCGACAACGATACAGGACGATTGAATGAAGGCCTTGCTGTGGGGGGAAAGGAGTCGGCTCATACTGAGCTCTCAAACTAGGGATGGTAGTATACGGGAACAATGTTGAATGCGTAGTGCACGCTGACAGCGGTCGACTGAGCAGCCATGTAGAACAGGGTGAGGTTTGTGATCGGGTTGCCCGCACACCCGTTGTACAGCCCTGAGCCCAGGATCAGCTGGGTGACCGTCACAGACATAGGTATGAAAGTATACACTTGAGAAATGTACGAGCCGGCAGCCCCGTTGCAGTTCTCTGCATCGGTCGTCCCGTACAGCACGGCGTCGATCTGAGCGTACACAGTGACATTCAGCGTGTTCTTCACATTCAAAGTGAATGTGTGGGTTGCATTGCTGTAGGTGTCGCCGACGATGACTAGAGGTGAAAGGGGAACCTGGATTGTGAGTAGCCTACCTATCAGTGTCTGAAGGGTCGAATTCATCTGGCGTATCTGATAGTAGACCCACCCCTGGAAAGCGAGGTCGACCGACCGGTTTGAGTTGAATTCTCCATTCATTTTTGCCAGTTGGGACTGGATATCAGTCAGGTTGCTCTGAAGAACGGAGACGTTCTTTGCCTGCGCAGAGAATTGGTTCCCCAACGTACTCATTTCCGCCTGAAGCAAGGCGAGAGAATTCTGTAGCTGAGTTATCTGTGAAGATAGGGCGGAATTGTTCTTGTCAATCTGTGAGTTCTCTGTCTGCAGGACGAAGAAGTTCCCCCCCAGAGCAACGATGGCAATCACCAGAACCGCTGCCAACTGGAGATTCTTGTCCAAAGCTCTGAGTCACCTGTCATGCAAGAAAAACGGTCTGACAGTTATACGTATTCAGGATGCTGAATACATACTCGGGAGAGATTCTGATCACCTGAATCCGGAGTGGTTCCCTACTGCTTTTCCAATAGGGCCCAAAACACGATGTTGTCGGCAAACTGCAAGGCCCCACTGTCTTTGACTGTGAACCCCGCCTTTGCGGATTCGTTCAGAAGGTTGCTCCAGTCTTGTGATTCGCTCACGTACTGAGCTTCGCTCCTCGCCCCAAATTGGTCTTGGTCCCTCATTACTCCCTGTCTGCCCATAAGCTGAGAATGGCTATACGCCCTGTAGACCAGTCTGTATTCCGTGCAGGCGGAAGCGAGCGCTCGCTATTTATTCGTTGAAATGCCCTTGGCTGTTCTGTACTCTGGACTGGTGAGCTCTGCTTCCTTATCCCTTTGGACGATGCCCCAAGCCGTTGGTTCAGGTTGGCTGGTGCCCTTCACAATTTGCGATTCTGTCGATTCCGGTATCCTCCTGATCTCCTTGAATGACTTCTCAATTCTCAATTCTCTTCTCCCTTGATTCTAGTCCGATTCCCGCATCCAGCGAATCCAAGCATCTAGCCCCTCAAGAGGCTTCACAAGGTAGCGGTGGATACTCTGGCCCTGATTAATGTGGTTTCTGACGTCCGCTGCCCTCCCTGAACCCCCCTCCTGCGGCCACTGCAATCTCAGATCTCCAAAGGTTTAGTAGGTTCTAGCAGCGTGCCTGCTGTTTCATGCTGACCCGCGACAAGGACGTAATGGTCTACCATTACGATCCAAAGAAGAAGGTGTATCTGGTGTCCCTGCATCTCGAGAACGAACCGGGGGCACTGGGGAACCTGGCAAACCTGCTCGCGGTGAGAGGGATGAACATACTCGAAGGCTACTTCGGAGGGATGTCCTACGAGCCCAAGGCGACGGTCAGCTTCTTCGTCGAGACGACCAACCCCCGGATGGACGAGGGCTGGATCAAGGACTTCGTCGAGTCGTCGACGTACGCTTCTGACGTTGAAGTAAGACCCGGGGTCGACGGATTCGTTTCAGACAGCGTGAATTTTCCGGTTACTTGGAACAACGGGGACCGTGCCCTCCTTATTCAGGCGGCCAGTCTAAGGACGATGCTCGGTGCGATTATTTGGGCCGACGGCGTGGAGGGAGAACGTGCCATCTACGATCAGGGCTTCAACCTCGGGCGAGCCACATACGAGAGGTTGTTCTCGATCTACCGACCCAAGAGCAGGGCAGGTCTCGCGGAGATGTTGAGGATCTACTCAGCGACGGGCTGGGGTCGGCTCGAGTTGCCGGGCCTTGACCCCGAGCACAAACGCGCCAAGCTTAAGCTTGAGGAGGGGTTCGAATGCACAGGCATGAAAACTGGAAAGCCTGTAAGCAACTTCATTCGTGGGCATCTGGCTGGCGTACTATCCACCTACTTCGGGTCAGATGTGAAGGCGGTGGAGACAAGATGCATCTCAAAGGGAGACGCCTACTGTGAGTTCGAGATCTCGCCCTAATCCGACGCTCAATAGGTCGGCCCTGGATTGTTCAACTCGTTTGGGAGTAAGGCGATTAATGGGAGGTCTAGGTTCGGGTTCAATGGACTACGAAGGCGGGAGAAGTGGAACGCCAGTGACGATGTACGAAGCTAGGGTTTTCTCTCAGGGCTGCTGGGGTGGGCGACAGTCATACCCGCATCTATCCTTTGTAAGGCGTCCAGCAAGGACTGGTAGGGCGCCACCTTGGGAACCTTCTTCTCCAGCAAGCTTGCTTCGTCGACGAGTTTGTCGACACCCACTAGGACGGATTGCGCACTCGCTCCAAACATCTTGGAGACCGATCTGACGAAGCAGTCCGGGTCGCACCTGGCTTTCCCGCCAACCCAGGTCCTCAGTACATCCGAAGTATCTTCCCCGAACACCTGCGGGAGTGTAGATTGAAGTATTTCATCCAAGGTCAACCCGATCTTCTCGAGCTCCCTCATCCTGTCGATGAAGAACAGCTCCCAGACCTTGGGGACCCGTCTCCACTTGAGCGCGAGAGCGGTCCTGCGAAGGGTGAAGAGGACGCGACGCGGAAAAGAGCGAGAGCGTCGTACGAGCCAGTATGACTCATCGACCTCGTACTTCCTTTTTAACTTCAAAGAGGGCGTCCTCGCTGTCATCGCTACTCGGTCGGTCCCAGGCCTCAGTTAAGAGGTTCTGCCGTTCGGGAAGAATCGAGCTGGCATGAAAGTGGAATCCGGTGCCCTCAAGGCAAGTCTAGAAACCTGACGGTTATAGATCAATGAAAGAGGGAACGCATGTCTTCGGTCTGTCTCGACGAGATGCCTGATTCGCGACAAGGGACGCCAATGACACGGTACGAAGCTAGGGGTTCCCCTGAGGCTTGTTGGGCTGCACGACTGTCTTGCCAGCTTCTGCCTTCTGCATGGCCACCAGCAGGGACTGAACCGGGGGTTCCCTAGGAACCTTCGCCTCGAGGAGGCTCTTCTCGTCGACGAGCATGTCCAGGCTGCCGAGCACGTGGCGGGCGCTGGCACCGAACATTTCAGAGACCGACCTGACGAAGCATTCCGGGTTGCGTCTGGCCTTCCCGCCCACCCAGGTCCTCAGGACTTGGGAGGGATCTACCCCGAAGAGCTTCGGGAGCGTCGAGCGGAGCACCTGATCGAAGGGCAGCCCCCTCTTCTCGAGCTCTCTCATCCTGTCGATGAAGAACAGCTCCCAGACCTTGGGGGCACGTCCCCACTTGAAGGTCAGGGCGGCCCTGCGGAGCGTGAAGAGGGCGCGACGCGAAAAGGAGCGAGAGCGCCGGACGAGCCAGTACAGCTCGTCGACATCGTACTTCCGTCTCGTGGGTGGTTTCAGCGCCTGCTCACCTGGTTCTGAGCCTCTGTGTAAAGGGACTGTCGTTCCAGGGGAGCCAAGACGACACAGGAGAGCGGTCCAGTGCTCTTTCGGAAGAATCCAGAAGATGGACTATCAAAATCAGAAAAGGGGAGCGCACGACTTTCGGGCCGTGCGCCTGTCTTGAAGTCATTGCCATCTTGTTTTGTGTCTCTACGACACCGGGAATGTTACTGAGAAGCCTAGGTTCGCACCGCTGGTCACGACGAGGTATCCTGAAGCTACCTGCCCAGGACTCGCGTGCGCGGATGTGAGGGTTATGTTGACGCCTGCACTGTTTGCTGGAATTGAGATTGGGCCTGCCATTGCGAATGTCACTCCAAGTCCGGTGGCTGGGCCTGCACTAGTTATTGATGTTGAACCTGACCCCGTGTTGACAACGTCCATTGTGCACGTCGAGACGCCTGCAAGAGTGGGGACGGTGCAAGACACTGTGGCTGAGTTGATTGTCAGCGTCGCCGAGCTAGTGAATGTTCCGAAGAGACCGAACACGAATCCTGCGACTGCTATGGCTGCGATGAGCGTGATAGCGATGAGGATGACTGTTGCTAGTACTGGTGAGATGGCTTTTCTTTTCTTTCCGCTTTGTACGATTTTCATCGTTGAACCTTTCACCCCCCCTTTTCTTATTAAGTCGTATGGAGTTTGAATTCAGTTTTTGTGTCAAATTCTTAACACTAAACCAAGCACCCCAAAATCTATAAGGCAACATTAAGGCAACACAGTCCCGAGGAAGGGATGGTCACCATCGTCGGCGTTTCAAGGCCGCGAACGAGTGGAAGCGTCTTGACAAGGAAGGGAAAGAAGGCCTACAGGGGAAAGAGGAGGCATTGGTACGTCTACTTTTACGACGACGATGGCAGGTTCAGGAAGAGGCAGATAAGCGCGGCCTCTGTGCCCTACTACGGCTCTTTGATTAGAAGGAGGAAGATGTTCTTGTGCGGCAGCTGTGGGACCAAGTTTCGCTCGACGAGGGACGCCTGTCCGACGTGTGGCGCCAGGGCTTCAAGACTGAAGAAAAGACCCAAAGCTCCCCCTCTCCCACGTGCCTGAGCGACGCGTTCCGCCTTGGTGACCGGGTCCGACGTAAAAACGCTGGGTGTCTCATATAGTCTCAGATAGGGGCTCGACCTGGTTCACGCGAAGGTCCAGTCGTCTGACTTCAGGGAGACAAGCAGCATTCAGGGAGATTCAGAGTCGGTTCCACAGCCATCGGATCGTCCTGAGCACTAGTAGGATCCCAGCTTCGACCACCCTCAGGATAAACCTGAGTATCCTGAAGATCCAATAAACGATGCTCACGACATCCGATTGGCTTCGGCGCTCTTAACGGCCGCGCTCGCATAGCCTTGATTCTCGGGTCAACAAAACAGCCGGTCCCCAGCATGGGTGAGAGAAGGGCTTCGCTGGCCGCACTTCCTGCCTAAACTGCGAGCGCAGTTCACTCCTTCTTTTCTGTGTCCTTGGTCAGACCGAGGATGCTCTTGACGAAGGCGTCTATCTCCTCGTGAGACACCTCCACGACGGGTTGTGAAACCCGCGGAGCGCCACCGAACCTGCCCCTGAACTCGTACTTCGCCTTCGGCTCGTCGCCCTCCAATGAGGCCATTCACTCCGTTCAAGGGTGGACAGAATATACCATTTTCAGCACTAATCCAGACACAAAAGGAGCCGCGGTATGGAATTGTAGCTCTCTCTACGGAGTGCTAATTCACAAGATTACCCACCTCTGCAGGCCATCGGCGCGCGCTTTGCTCAGTGGACCTCTTGTGTTTGAAGGGACTACAGGTCGGAAACCTCAGGCACGGGTACCTGCCTTCCGAGGAACATCTCCATCGGGGTCAGGAGGCCCCTAACCTCTTCCTGGTACTGCTTTTTCGTCCTGTCCGCCACCAAGTAGGGCGGATACTGAGAATCTCTGTAGGGAGATGTCAACCCCTTTTCGTAGAAAGCCTTGACCTGTCGCTGGACCTCCTCGAGCGTTACGCCGCACTCCTTCATCAGCTCCACGACGTCCGTCTCAGCGGGCTCGAACTGGGAGAAGAATTTCCAGAGCTTAATCCCAGTGATGATCAGATCAGACGGGACGACGGCCTGCTTCTTCAGAGATTCGTACGCCTTCTTGTGCAGCAGGGTCCGATTCCCTTCGATACCTCCAGGGCCAAAACTCCTGTAGCCGAATGCCAGGTCAAGAGCCCATCCCACCTCGGCTATGTCATCAATTATCGTCAGGATCTTCCAACCGGCCGCTTCGAGCTCGACGCCGAACCACTTCAAGTCGTTCCTAGTCTTCCAGAATTCGATGATCCTCGCGTTCTCGTAGGTCATGGGAAGGACGAAGCCCAGGTACCTCTCGTCCAGGCCGTCGACAAACTCCTGCCATCTGGCCGAGGCGTTCTGCCATAGCTGCCTCTCGAGCCGTTGCGCTGCCGCGTCGTAGCCATACTTCACCCTGAAAACGTCCTGACCGTAGACCATCATTCTGTCGAAGTACAGCTCCGCGGCGGCGCTTGTGACCTCGAATGGATAGCTGCTTAGGATGTCCTTCACGAGCACCCCACCCGCGTCGTCATTCGTGAAGTCCTGCACCGCGTGGACGTGAACGAGGCACTTCAGAGCCGAATCTGTCTTGACCTGGTCGAACCCCCGAATCTGCAGCTCCGTGATTAGCCCGCCGATGTCCACATGCGTTTTCTTCCGTTCTGGAATGATAAGACTTGCCTAGCTGAAGAACGGATTGGAAATACCTACCCGGAGTCGGCTTCGGTGAAATAGGAGGCCAATGCACCAGACTTCCTCTTGGAGACGGTCGCGAGATCGATGGCCAAGACGGTGACCTACCGTGTGGTCATCTTCGCGCTCCTGGCAACCATCACCTACTACTACACCGGCAATGCTGGTGAAACAACGGTGATCTCCGTCGTCTTCAACGTAAGTGGGGCCGTGATCTACTACTTCTTCGAAAGACTGTGGAACGCAATAAGCTGGGGTAAGGACAAGGAGTTGAGAGGCTCGCGGCCGCAGGAGCAAGGACACGCACCCGGATTGGCCCGACACCGGGATGAGATTCTGGACCCAAGTGCCACGTAGGTCCTAGCATGGTGATTAGATGCTCGGATCACCACTGGGTCCGATCCATTAAGCAGAACCCCACACCTCGCTCGGCGTTCCCATGAATCGTTCTAACTAATTCTGCCAATGGAACGAGCCATTAGATGGAACAATGTCAGACAACTAACTCGTTCTTCTGGAAATTGCGAACTGTTGCGTTCGGTTCATTCACAGGAGGGATGCATCTCGATTGGGATGCACATCTCCCGCTCCGCAAGGGGAGGTCAGAGGCCAGCGAAGACCGGGTCGTCCACGCTCTCGGTTACCCCCTCAAGATCTTGTCCTGTCTGGACTCGGGTGCACCATGGGCAGAGATCCTCGAGTCTGTTCTTGGTGACAAAGTATACGCCACACCTTCTGCAATTCTTGCCGAAGGTCATGGCCTCCAGTTCCAGACTCACAGAACCGCTCTTCTTCATCATCGCGCTCTTCCGCCAGCGGTCAGAAGGGACAGCATCATAGAAGAGTAGAACCCATCAGCGAGTCTCTTCCTTGTTTTGATAGCTTGTTTCAACGCGCAGATAAGACACAACCTCTCCTGCGCACGCACAAGGGAATTCTGTTCAGCTTTTGTTAGCCCGCGCCAGAACCGAAGCTGGGTCGGAGTCAGGCCGTAGTACCTCCACTCGTTCTTCCCGGCTCTAACCAGAATCCGATGGACTCCTACGTGGCCATCGCAATCTCTCTCCAGGAGCGAAGGAATGGTCGCTGTCGTCTCGATTTCCACCCTAACCGCGATGGTTTCGTTTCCGAATATAATCTCGATGGATCCGCAATACAGAGCAGGAATTCAACAGGTTGGTTGGCCCGCATATTCCGCTGAGATGCTTTACAGTCACTCTTTTGCTACGACGTGAAGGACGGAATTATGTCCAAGCCTCAGTTAGTCACCTGGGCGTACCGAGTGTCCACCTGCGCTTGACTTGAATCAACGCAAAAGGAACAGAGCAAAGAAGGGCAACGCCCACCGTCCTCTGTGCACCCGCCAGTACGTTGGAGGCGAGTGATACGACCAACGTATCGCTCATGAAATCGACAAAGGCTCCCGCCGGGATGACGGCTATCATCAGCGAGAAAGCGAAGAGAAGAATCCTTTTCGACCTGAAGAGCCAATGGGCTGAGGAAATGACCCTCGAGAGCAGGTAGGCAAAGGAGTAGGTGAAGGCTATTAAGATTGCATGGAGGAGCAATGCACCCGGACCAAATTCCCCGATGAGAGCGCTGCTGAGCGGGTTGGTCTCGACTACGGTCGTTCCGTTAGCGTAGGTGATTGTCAAGGCACCAGCCAGCATGTTCAGAGTAACGGTCATGGCCAGCGATAGCAACAGTGCCTTCCTTCTGTCCAACTTTATGTGCTGCGACAGAGGACGTCCTTGTAACGCTTGTGTCATGCGCGCGACAGGTCGCCTCAGACGTGTCGAGCTCTGGCAGGCAGCTTCTTAGCACAGACTATCGCGTGGAGCACGACCTTCTTGCCTCTCGGATCAAGGCAAGGTGAATGTCTCGACTGCATGAGCCACTCCTAACCTATCCGACATCCTTCGTGCTCAAGTCTGCATTCGCTGGAGAGTCTTAAATAGCAAACGTGCTGAAAACGGACCAGATTGCCTCTGCATGATTATCTGATGCCAGGCGAACAAACAAGATTCCATAGCACGGGTGGCGTGCGCTATGGAGCGAAGAAGTACCACGTAATCCTGACCGACAGACGCCTTCTACTCTACGCTCAGAGAGGGGTGCTGTTCAAGAATGACGACGTCATCACGCAAAAGCTCGACGAGCTGCAGGGAATCAAGTACAGCGAAGAAGGGATTATTGACAAGAGGGGCACCATCGGTATAGAAGGCAAGACCCGGATGGAGCTGAAGGGCTCGGCGAAAGAGATGAAAGCGCTTTACCAGCAGATGATGCAGTTCCTGTAGATCCAAATGCTTTCCCAGAATTCAAGGCAAGAGATTCTCAGAAGAGTCTACTCCAAGGTGGGCTTCACGGTTGACGAAGCGAACTTGACCCCGGCTACAAGGCAGGCGATTACCAATCTCGCAACGATGCAGCTGCACCTTTTGGTGATCATGGAGTTACTAGAAGGAGAGAGCGACAGGATTGAGAGAAGCAGAGTGCTTCGCTTGGCGTCAAGAATCGGCAAAGATTCGGAAAGAGAGGAAAGGATTGAACTAACTGAAGGAATCAGCAAACTACAGCTGGAAGTGGACGCCAAGGTTTCGGAGCTCTCGGATAGAATTCTCAAAGAGGAGACTGCCCGGCAGACTGGGCAGCCTCCTCCAGAATACGAAGCCAGTCTCGAGATCGCGCAGTTGAAGTGCCCCACGTGCGGCGCCTCGCTGCCCCTACCAACCGGCCGCTTCGTCAAGTGTCAGTATTGTAGCGCAACCCTCACGATTCAGGAGGTAAGCTCGCAAATGAAATCCATGATTCAGAGCATCTAGGCCGGGCACCATGTCCGCGAAATCTTTCTTTGATTTGACCTAACCCATCAAGAGTCGAAGAATGTCCCTGAGGGTCAGCCATCCAAGCGAGCCGCAACTCTAGTCGACACGGGCCTTAGGTGGCGCCCGGTGCGAGAGAACCTGAATCCTTGACCGGCGGTCATGGAGCGATCCGCTTGTGCTTCTGAGAGGTCATCGCGCTTACTGAGGGATTATCATCCGATACGCGGAATAGACCTTGGCCGCTTCGACGGGCAGCCCTAGTGCAATAAGGGTCGAGGCCAGGGATGACACGGCTCGGGTCAGATTCTCCTTCTGGCCAGAAAGCAGCGAACTCCTGAACGCGGTGAGGCTGTTGATCTCGGCTATGATTCTATCAGGCAAGTCCCCCAGGTCGAGTCGCGTCCGAGTCTGGCCACGTTCGGCCGCTTGATTCCGCAGCTGTTCGTTGGCGGTCAGCCTGAGTTGTTCGGCCTGACCAGAAAGCGCATTGAGGACATCTTCCGTAAAGCTCCAGCCGTCACCCACCTTACTTGCACTCTCTGTTTCATGATTAACTTCAGTGCCAGGTGTACGACGCACCTCTCCCCTAGACATCAATGGAGGAATGAGAAGGACCACCAAGGCTCCTGCAGCGAATGACACCGCAGCCACGAGAACGACGATTGCAAAGCCCGGACTAGAAACTGCGTAATAAGAGAGGGGTAGCGACAGAAGGAACACGATCAGGATCACCAGTGCTACCCTCCTGCCGTCCATCTTCTTCATCCCCTCGACGATGAATCTTGGAGAACGCTTCTCTCCATATCCTTCGTAGGCGTCATGTAGTGAGGCCAAAGAATCTGCCTGCACTGCGTCGAGTGGCAGTGACAGGGTGTAGTTCTGTATTCTCCACCAGTGAATCATGAAGTAGAAGCATATGATCGCCGGAATCACGGTTACGATGATTAACGGATAGACCACGAATCGAGGAAACGTTGGCAAACCGAGTAGTATCAATTCGCCAACAACCGCCACGGCTAGAACAATGGCAAAAGCAGCGTACTGGATCGTGTAGAGAGAATAGAGCCTAAGCAGTGCTCGCCTATTCTCTTCCAGCTGGCCTGATTCTGACGCATTCAACGATGACGGTAACAATGGCAAACGCCTCTATTTATCCGTCTTTCGCCCTAGCCTTGGTCTACCGTGCCCTCGAAGTTCTGACCTGACCTGCGATGTCATCAATCAACCCCCCCTTAAGGCGGTTCCACGAGGAGAGGTGAATACCAGGACCAGATCCAGCCTTTCATTGAGGATACCACGGTTGGCGGACTGCGATTCTTCAGGGCGACTAGCTGAAGGCCTTCTAAGCACGTTACACGCAAATAAATCGCGGATTATTCCTTCCGGGGTGGCAACGCCAAAGCGGCTGCGGAATAGGCGCCGACGACAGCGAGTACGACTATCACCCACAGCGCACCAGCCACACCCTGGCTCCCCCCAGCACTCTCAGTCGAAGATGTACCCAATGCGGTAGAAACGGTGGTCGACGTCGTGCTCGTCGCGCTAGTCTGAGAGATTATGGTCTGGGTGTGCGTGACGGTGGTCGTAGCTGTCACCGTGGAAGACGAAGTGACACTTTGCACCTGGGTGGTCGTGGTCGTGTTAACCTCGAGAGTGGTCAAAGTTGTCGTCTCCCTTTGAGTGGTGGTACTCGTAATCATTCTGCTAGTGGTCCTCGTTATGGTGCCCGAGACTATCGTTGTAACCGTCTGAACGGGCAGGGTAGTGGTTTGCGTTTGCGTTTCCGTCAGAGTCGAGGATTGTGTGATCGTCGTGGGCTGGGTTGTTGTAATCGGGGCCGTCGTGGTCAGAGTCTGGGTTGACACGTGAGTCGCGGTTGTTGTTGACGTCACGGTTGTCGGGGCAGTCGTGGTGGCGGTCGTGGTTGACGTTGTAGTTGCGGTCTGATTCGTCGTCGATATCGCTGTTGTAGTCGATGTCGCTGTTGTAGTCGATGTCGCTGTTGTAGTCGATGTCGTCGCGGGCAAGGTTGTGGTCTCCGTGGTGATTGACGTCACGGTTGTCGGGGCAGTCGTGCTAGTACTGCAACTACCGGTGCGCCACATCGCGGACCCGAGTACTGGTGTTGCGAAGTAGGACATTGCTGCTAACAGGATCAGGCCCATGATTAGCGAAGTAGCCAAGGCTCTGGGCCGCAACTCGCGAGGCACGACCGAAGCTCAGCCCAACTGATATTAAGCCTGTGCCCCTATCATGCTGAAGAGGTTCGCAAAGGCCGACACGGTAGCTTATCGGAGCCTATGAGTCCGTCAGCGCGACCATCTGGGAGGCCATTCTGCTCCTAATCAGCGAAGCGATGGAACACTCGTCCATAGCATTCTCTGGAACAATTGAAAGACCGCCGTAACTAGTAAAGGCAGGCAGTCAGATCATGACACTGACCTTCGCTACTAACAGGAGGGTCATTCCTACTGCGAAAAGGACGGCGACTATGACCTCTTCGAAGTCCAACTTGGTCAATCCGATGGTTCCGATCTCTTGAAGGGCCTAATTACAGGTCTGTATTTCTGTGAAAAGCGGAAGCCAGAGCCTTTCAGATCCCGACGAAGGCCGAACCAGCGTCAGTTGGCTTCCATTGGAATACTCTGTCCCGCGAGCCCTTCGATTGGAAGAATTCGGCATTACCCACAGCCCTCGGCCCGCCTACTTTGGGAAGCTGCGGATTCCTTGGCCCTCAGGCATGCACTGAAATCAGAGGCCAACTTGGGGGGCAGCGTGGGAGAAACTGAGCCTCGGACGGAGGGCTCGCCCGGAGCAACGGCGGAACTAGAGAGAATCGGAACGGGGGCGGGACTGCAGGTCGTGATGGGAGCAGCCCGTCCGCTGGGAAGGGCCGTGCTTGAGGAGCTCGCAGCAGCCGGCTCGAGGGTCAGAGGGGTCACCCTTGACCCGGCCACCCTTCGAGGCCCCTTACCAGACAACGTGGAAATCACGACTGCAGACCCC
Source organism: Nitrososphaerales archaeon (assembly GCA_050011215.1). GTDB lineage: Archaea > Thermoproteota > Nitrososphaeria > Nitrososphaerales > Gagatemarchaeaceae > UBA183. The sequence goes on along the minus strand of JBEKJM010000016.1, from coordinate 8,238 downwards.
CTGAAGTCTGGGGACCTAGTCAAGGCGTGTCAGGGAGGAGAAGTGGTCTACGACTGTTTCGAGCCGGGCCATCTGAATTGGAAGCGGGTCTTCCGTGAGGCCACCCGCAACATACTGTCCGCTTCAATAGAGGCCGGAGCTGAGCTTGTTCTCGCGAATCATCTTATAGCCGAAGAACGCGATAACGCCAGCACGGAAAGCGACCTTCTCAACGCCCATCGTTCGAACCTCATCAGGACCGTGGTGGCGAGAATGCCACAACTCTACGGGCCGGGCGTGGTGAACACACTCTGGCGGGGCATCTTCGAGTCAGCCGTTTCCGACAAGAAGGCCCACTGGATGGGAGACCCCGAGGTCGTCCGGAGCCTCCTCTACGTGAGCGACGCGGCGTCGAAGATGATACTGCTCGGCAGGAGCCTGTGGGCCCACGGGCGCGCCTGGAACCTCTCAGGACCGCCCCCCATCAGCGGCAGGTCCTTTATTGAATTCGCTTACAGGGCAGCAGGCAAGGAGCCACAGGTGGGGCGCTGGGGTCGGGGCGTAATGCTGACCGGGCGTTTACTTAGCTCGGAGGCGAAGGGTTTTCTTGAACTTCCCTACAATTACTATGATTCTTTCATCCTGGACGGGTCTGAGTTCATGGAGGCATTTCCGTCTATGCCATACACACCGCATGAAGAGGCGATAGCGGCGACATACAAGTGGTTCGAAGCTCGGTCGCAAAAGAACTCTCGTTGATCTCTAACTCGCGTGGGACGTTTCTTTCCGTTCCCAAAAACTTGTTTTCAGACATGGTTCCTGGATGCGGGAGTCAGCATAAGGTAGCCGGACCAGCTTCGGAGGGCCTATAGAATCGATGGGCTCTCAGTAGTCTGGGCCCTCCCTGTGCAACATTCTCTCGTGAATGGCAGAAGCGGTCCAGCGCGTTTCAGGTGTCGTGGACTCAGTGTGTGAACGTCCACCTGATAGTTATCTGATCGCCACTTGCCGAGACTGTCGCGGTAGGTGACAGGATCGATTCTGCGAACATGTTCCCTCCAGACTGTGCGTCGAACATGCAGACCTTTGAAATCGTTGTGTCATAGGCGTTCGTCGAGTAGGTGAAGGTTGCAGTAATGGTGTGGTTATTGGCCTCAGCGGTGTGAGAGTACGTACCCAAGGTCCTTTCCAGTCCGTTGCTTGCCAGTTCTTTAGGACAGGTTGTGTCCGTCACTGCAGGGATTGCCGTGTCATTTGACAGGGCAATGTACACGCCACCATTGCCACAGGTCACGGTTGCTGGACCAGTCGTGGTCGCAGTTGTGGTTGATGTCGTGGCCGTGGTTGATGTCGTGGCCGTTGAACCGTTTATCGCTCCGCAGGCGGTCTGCCTAGAGATGAGGTTCTCGCCAGCGTAGGTGATTATGTTGGGGTAGTCCGCAAGGAAGACCACTTGGCCCTGGTGAGTTACGGTGACAGCGACGATGTCCATACCAAAGGTGAAGCCGTGCTCGGGACAGGTTCCCACACATTCTCCATACGGGTAGCTGTCTCCCACTGCGTAAGTGTTGCTTTTGTTTTGGGCCCTGAAGAAAAATGAATTTGCGAAGAAACCTCCGACGAACGAAAGGGCAATCGCCACAGCTATCACCCCGAGCCACCTGTTTGAGACAACTCGAGTCTTCATCGGATTGCTAACGCCAGGTCACGTGATATTTAACTCTGAGGTGTGAACGGGACGGTTCTGCTTCCTTTGCGGGGGGATAGGTCGGGGTGCTTCCGCATGGGGGGATGGACAGCGTTATCAGAGGCAGACTCTAAGGTGAGGCCCTTGGTTAAGAGGTCGTTCGATGACCTTCCGAAGCCACTCGCGGCGATTGTGTCTGCGGTCGTAGTCATCTTCCTAATCTGGCTCTTCTTCTTCAAGATTAACCCGCTCATCCCCTCCTCTTCGACGACCGAGACAGTGGGAACCTTAACCCCCGGAGGTGGGTTCACAGGGGGTGATTTGTCCCTCCTTGAAGGGCTTGCCGCCATTGCCCTAGTCGTGTCCATCGTCTTCATTGCATATCTCCTCTTGAGGAATAGGAGGTCATCCTATTCTTACCCCTAGTAGTATAAGCACTATCACGGCCTCCATTGCCGACATCCCTGTGACAATCCCCAATAGGTAGAAGGTCAGTTCTCGTCTTGTGATGTTCTCTCCTCCTTGATTGCCTTTGTCAGAAGCGTTAGCCACTTGTTCTGACCCTCGACCCCAACCCCCGCCCTCTCTGCGGGTGTCTGTCCCTCTAACGCCGCGTGAGGCTTCACGAAGTTATAGTGGATTCTCTGCCCTTCGGCAATCTTGGACGCGAGGTTCTTCCATCCGCGCTGAACCTTCACCCTCTCGCGCAGAGTCCCGTTGAGGCGTTCGATGCGGTTATTGTTCGCGTGGGGCTTCCCGACCCCCATCTTAGCGACAAGTTCGGGCTTGCTCTCCCCTTCCCAGTAGGTCATGGCCTGTGGATAGGCGTTGAGTTTGTCCGCGAAGATTCTTTCTGGCTGGCTGTCATGTGCGACCTTTCGAGCATCGTTGAACGCGCCGACCGCGCCGTTCACGTTCCTGTGGGTCGAAAGGCGCGAGGCCAGAAGGAAGCGGGTCTTCCTGTCCATCACATTCCAGAGGAAGGCCATGTTCTTCTGGTTGTATTGGGTGTCCCTCACCCCACCCTTCATCTTCACGAAGAGTTCGTCTGCTTGCCATGTGTCCGAGAGTTCGGGAGTGAGGGAGTTCGCGAACTCGCTTATCTTCGGCACGAACTTCTGAATCCACTTGTAGACTGTCGCGTTCCCGACCTTCAAGCCGAAGTGGCTGTTCATGGTTCGGGCAATCTTCCGAAGGCTCATGCCCGAGAAATAGAGGTCGAGGGTGAGGCTGACCATCTCGGGGGAATACCTCGACCGCTTGATTAGGCTCTGCTCGGTGAACTTGTGGCCGCACTCGCGGCAGACGAAAGCTTGTTTCTGCCTCTTGATTCCGTTCTTGACGACCCTTATCGAGCCACACTTGGGGCATTGAACCGCGTCGTCAGCGAAGACCTTTGGCTTCGGCTCCTCTTGAAGTTCGACCCGCGCCGCGATGTAGAACATCGTCGCGTGGATGTGCTTACAGGCTCCGACCTCTGCGCCCCTCTGCGCGAAGTCGGGGCAATTACATTGATACTGACCGTTGATTACTCTGACCTGATACGCGATTTCCTCGACCGATTGGGACGGGACGCTGAAAGAACCATCCGCGTTCTCGGTTATGACATTCATCTTAGCGATTTCCAGCCCCCTCTCTTTGCGTAGGTCGGGAGTAGGATTCATCTGTCCATCCACTCCCTTCGGTTCTGGTCGGATTCGAGGCTTTCAAAATACGCCTCGTCCCCGAGTTCTTGGCGGAGTTCATCTTGGTTCATGTCTTAGGCACCTAACCCTTAGGTACCTAACCTACTTAAGCCTTTAGATACCTAAGTGTTTATTAGGTGTCTAAGTCATGCCTCCTGCCGTAATGCGGCTCCAAAAGCAGAAGACGAGAGAGGTGAAGGGGAAGGAATACTTCCGGTGGTCTGTGGTGATACCGCCAAGTGAAGTGAACGAACTCGGATGGAAGGAAGGCATGGAATTGGAGCAAATGCGAGACGGGAAGCGGTTAGTTCTGTCAGCGAAAGGAACGTCAAGACGAACCTCCTCCTAACGCCCTGCCCAACATGTCAGGGATTCCCAAGTCCTTCAGGAACTTCCCGACCCTTTTGGAGCCAACCTCCTCTATCGCCAACCCGATGAACTCCGAAAACTGCGAGGAGTATGTAGTTCCTCGGAAGATGTCCTTCCTCTTGAGAACGTCATAGTCGTCTCTCTTCAGCCTGAGTATCGTCGTGCCAGACGAGTGCGGGTCGATGAAGGATATTCTGTGCAGGAGCACGTAGGAGAGTTGCGCAATCAACCTCCATGACAATTCCGAATACTCGACCCCCTGTTGCCCCATGACATCTTCGATGGTCTTGAGGAAAACGGTCGCCGCATCGCCTCCCGTCCCGACAGCGGCTCGCAAGTTATGGTACTCAACTTCTTCGCAGGAATCAGGAGGGTTGACTTTGAACATCACGAACGCGGACAGACCTTCGTCATATCCAGCAACGATGGCCTCGGGGTAGCACCGATAGTCGATTTCTCCCTTAGTGTAGAATGTAACCTTGTTTCTTCTGTGGATTTCGGAGTTGTAGGAATGGATGCCTAAGTCGATGCGGTCGGGGAGAGTTATGTCTGCCTTCTTGTCAAAGGCGTCGCGGAGACGACGCCAGAACAGATAGTTGTAGGTGTTGAATCCGGCACACCCAAGTATCATGTTGTCCCTGAGTTCCCAAGTCTTGTTCCCCTTCTCGCGGAACCTGCCCGTGTATTGGGTATCGGAGGCCATGATTATCCCCTCATGACAGCCTATTGCGAATACCGTGGTCATGGGGCGCTGGGGGGGCTTTAGGTTCCTAAAGGGTTTCGGGGGTGGTGGGAAGGCGCGTTCCGTTCACGCATCCCCCCATTGGAAGCAGGGCGACCCGTCCCCCCGCAAAGGAAGCGGAACCAACGGGACGGTTCCTGGCGCTAGTCTGCCTCAAACGCGCATTTGAGGCCACAACCCGGAGAAGCGGCGAAAGCGGGGCATCCGCAGGTGGTGACATGCACCGAGCTCTAGGCTTATATCAGATGCCTCGCCGCTTCCGCTGGCTGCCCTTTGACCTTCTGGAAGCCGAGGAAGAAGATTCGAATCGGAGTCGCACTGACTGTCGTTCTACTGTTGATACAAGTAGGTGTAATTGCATTGGACAACCCCGCGGACTCCTTCGGTTTCCTTGATTCCGTGGTAAGCTCATCCGTATTCGCAAGAGGGGGTCTTGGTGCTTTCAGCTTCGGTGATTCGGCTTCGCGACTGGTCCAAGTGTTGCGTGGAATTCAGAGTGACTTTGCAATTGTCGATTCTGCGTCCGGCGTAGTAGTATTTTCCCGTGGACAGGGAGGCTCCTACATCTTCAGTGATATCCCAGGCGGCAAGGCGACCTTCTCCCGCGGGGCTGGAGATTCCTATACCTACACAGATGCAGCCAGCGTAACGCTATTGACAGTGAGTGGTCTCTCTTGCGCCGCGCAGCTTGCGACGGGTCACTCCTGCAACTTGGTAGGCACCTCTGGAAATGAGACATTCTTGATTGACGACTGCGTACTGTCAAATGACTTCCCGCCCGCCTGTCAGCTCTCCGGGAATGATACCATTTCCGCCTTAGGGATCGGGAGTGGAGATACCTTCAACATCACCGACGGCCCTGGCAGCGACACATATTCAATCAACGCGACAGGTGGCAACGCGAGGTTCTACGTTGACGCATGCGACGGCGCGAGTCCTGACAATTTCTCCAACACCTTCCAAGTCGGGCCATGCACAAACAACCTTCTTCCATCGACTGATTCGAACTCGTACTCCTTGCTGGGAGGTGGAGACGCAAACAGTTCGAACGTTTTCGTAATCTTGGACGGGCCCGGCGCGAATAGCTATGCGTTGACCGGGGGCGCAGGGCCGGACAACTTCACAATCAACGGAGGAGGAGGAAGCGATGTCTACTCCCTCTTGGGAGGACCTGGCAGTTCGGTGTCGGTGGTCGGTGGAAACGGAACCGAAACCTACTCGATGATTTGCGGAAGTGACAGCCTCCTGAACATAACAGCAGGAGCGGGGCAAGAACAATCCAATATCATCGTTGGGTCGGGAAGCGCGATTTCCGTCGTCCCGTTGACCAATTCAAGCATCCCGGCAAGCGATGTATACAATATCGTTTTCTAGAACCCACGAAGAGCGATGATTTTATTCTGGTGCTCCCAGACCCAACGCCCGGCTCCGTCGCTACTTGTAACGGACTACGCCCAGGCGATAGCACATGCAAGGCCGGTTGACAGACGGCACTCCATCAGAAGCCAACCTCATCGATCAGGGCCCGAGGCCCACTCCCTTGGGAGAGAGGCTGGAGTCGCAGACACAAAAGGCCAGACACCGAGCGAAACCCACCAAGGCATGAACCTGCGCTCCATGTATTTCCAAAGAGAGGGAGCGATTCGTCTTCGGGAAAGTTCGAAAAATGAGAAGTAGGGTGAAGACGGTAAGCCAATCCATGCGAAGTGCGACGTCTCAAGCGGGACTACGGCGGCTGGTCACGGGACACAAGTGCGAAGCGCAGGGCTGCTACGAAGTGGCCCTGTGGTTGGTCTCGTTCGGGTCTGAGACGTCCCATTGGTGCTCGAAGCACACGCGAATCTTCATGAGAGACGCAAGCATCTGGGAGAAGAAGAAGGTAAACAAGGTCAAGGGCTAGGCGACCAGCCCCTACTGCGCGGGCAAGCCAATCCGCATCGAAGGCCGCCTGAGCAATCACAAACCTCATGTGGAATGCGAATTGCGGTGCCCCGATTATGGAGCCCCAATTCGGACGCGGCCTTCGCACCACTTATTAGAGAACAAAGGTCTTTTCGTTGATGATGTCTCTAGAGTTCAGAAAAGGGACGGAGAAACTGGCATCGACTCCGGTGACTGGCGCGAGTCGGGAGGCTGTGGCTGACGTGGAGTCTGAGCTCGAAGTCATTTTTGGGGCCTCAGGCAGACAGGCATTGCTGGTGGAATTGTCCAAGAGGTACGGTGTCGTGCCCAGCGATGCGATAGGGCGCCCGGACGCGTTTCACACGGCGCTCTACTACCTTCTGGGAGAGCTCAGTTCAAAGTTCGTCATGGACAGGATCAACATGCGTGTCCGGGGATCAGTCCCCGTATCCCTCCGAGTGAGCTGACAAGCCCGCCATCTCCTTCTGAGTTCCTCCCGCAATTTCCTGATCTTCTCAGCAGGACGCGAATCTCCCACTTGACGAAGAGCCCCTCTCCTCGAGTCCGCCTTCGGAACTAGGCACCCCTAGACGACTTCAAAGCCCGCTTCTATCTCGGCTCTCTGCTTCTTCCTACGCATGCGGAAGAGGTAGAACCCGGCGACAGCAACCACCAAAGCCGCGGCCGCAATGTAGTACCAGTAAGTCCTGTACCAGGGAGGCCGTGTAGGGGGCGGCGGAGGGAGGTAGATCCCGATTGAGGTCGACTTGCTGATGAAACCAGTCTGTATGGATGAGAACGACGCAGTTATGTTGGTGGTTCCAAGATAACACGGACCGACCGTCACCACGCTGCATTTCAGACCCGCAATGATTGGCGTGAACATCGTCGAGGCGATCTCTGATGATTTCGCCGTGGTGTTGGTTGGCGAGACAGAGCCCAGGGTGGCGGTCCATTGGACCGTCAGGTCCTGAACTGGCTGACCCAGGAACGAGATTGACAGTGTCATGGAAGCTGTGCTGTTGGTATACATCGTTCCCAGTCCGTAGGGCGTCGTGCCCGAAATGGAAGGACTGAGCGTGTCGACAAGCGGGCTCTTCGCGAGCTGGAGGTTGACCTGAGAGGAACTGAGGCCTTGGGAGCTGGCCGTGAGGACACTCTGGCCCGATCCTGAGGCATTGAGAAGTGTGTAGACGTAGTCCTGACCGACGTATTCCTGACCGACCTTTACGACCTGTATGCTTAGGTGGAGCGGTAAAGTCACCATGGAGCTGTTCGACGACGTAACTGTTATGTTCGTCAACACGCGCGCCCGCGCAGGATTGCCGCTGTCGTCCTGCAGTTGGACTACCAGGATAGGACGGCTACTGGCCAACTGGAATGCCGACGATCCCGAAGGGGTCGTAGGGGCTATGTACGCTACCAGCTTTGACGGGGCAGGAATCACCGTAGCCACAGTTACGTTGCCCGAGTGGAGGTTGGAGGGTGAGGTCGCGGTAATGACCGAATCGCCCTGAAGTGAGCTTGTGGTGAGCGGGACAAGAACGGAGATGTTCCCGGCTGGAATCGTTACGAAAGGGGGTACCGAGACGATGTCCTCAAGGCTGGAGGAGAGGAGGACGGTCGTGTTAGAGGAGGAGACCGCGGGCTGTGCACTGCTGGTGGCGAGGCCGACTTCCAACACGTTGTAGGTCCTGCCGTCCGTCGGCAGTTTGTCTGGGATGAGCTTCAGGAGCAGTTGGCTGGGCTCACAGGCACCCGAGCAGTAGGTTGGAGGCACCACCGTGACGGTCGCATACCCTGATCTGTATCCGGTCGAGGACGCGGTAATTTCAGCTGCGCCTGAATTCCCTGCGAGACTGAAGGTGCCAGTG
>JBEKJM010000015.1:0-32213 GCA_050011215.1 Nitrososphaerales archaeon | reverse complement strand
CGTTCTTGGCTGTCTGACTCTGCGAAGACCCTGATCAGCGGCTCCGTCCCACTCGGCCTGACCAGCACCCACGAATGCTCGTCTGTCCACACCTTGACCCCGTCGATACGTTCAATCTCCCCCTTCGTCTGACGCTCGACAGTCCTCATCATGGAGTCGACCTTCTTGCTGTCTACATCGATCTTGGTCTTCACCTGGAAGAACCTCGGGACCGAGAACGCGAGCGCCCTCGAGAAGGCCATGCCTCTCGAAGCAAGGCACTCGAGCATCAGCGCGGTGGTCATCGCGCCGTCGCGGACAGGGAGGTGGGGCATGTACATACACCCGCCGTTCTCTTCGAACCCGAAGACCGCACTCCTTTCGATGATGGTGCGTGAGACGTCCACGCTCCCCACCCTCGTCCTGAGGACCCTGGCGTTGCGCTTCTTTGCGACGATTTCGACCGCCTGACTGGAGCCGACGGAGGTCACAATCGTGCCCCCGGGATTCTTCTCCAGCACGTAATCTGCGATGAGGCACCCTGTCTGGTCCCCCCACAGAATCCTCCCTTCCTCGTCGCAGAAGATTGAACGGTCGCCATCGCCGTCGTAAGCCACGCCGAGGTCTGCCCCCACAGATCTCACAACCGCCGACAGGTCCTTCAGCATTTCAGGAGTCGGCTCCGGGCCCCTCCCCGGGAATGTTCCGTCCACCACCGAATTGAGGGTGATCAGCTTGCATCCGAGCGCCTCGACCAAGTATGGAGCGGCGACACACTGGGCGCCGTTTCCGGCGTCCATGACGACCGTGAACTTCCTCCCCGCGATCAGCTTGGAGTCTACCTTCGACAGAATTCCCGCAATGTAGTTCCTGACCACTGATGGCTCAGGCCTCGCCACTCCGATGGTCTTCCAGTCGGCCTTTGTCTGGGACCTGTCGAAGAAGATCTTCTCGATTCGCTGCTCGTCGAGCCTCGGCACCTCCACGCCGTCCGAGCCTGCGACCTTCAAGCCGTTGTACTGTGCCGGGTTATGAGAAGCGGTTACCATCACGCCGCCCTTGAAGCCCATCGTTTTCACGGCGTACTGCAGGGCAGGTGTCGGGACCAGCCCCGCCTCCGCGACGTCCCGTCCGGAACTCATCAGTCCCGAGATGGCGGCGTTGGCAAGGGCAGGACTTGACACCCTTCCGTCTTGGCCGACGAGGAGTTCACCACCTCCAAAATAGGTCCCGATGGCCTCTCCGAGGTTAATCGTGAAGTCGAGGTCGTGAGAAACGCCCGGCACGAACCTGACGCCGTTGGTGCCGAAGAGCCGCTGCTGGGCTGCGGCCAAGGCGTCGGTTTCCTCTCACACGAGAGAAAAACCTTCCGAATTAGGAGGGTTTCGGGAATCAGGAGGAGGACCCGTGCGGCAAAAGCTTATGTCGAAACCCGGGGCGACACCATTCGGGCCCGTAGCGCAGATCCATGCTGTGAGCGAAGTACGGATAGCGTGGCAGCCTTCTAAGCTGTAGAGAGCCAAGGCTCGCAAAGGTCGTGGGTTCAAATCCCACCGGGCCCGTTAACTCCAAAAGGCGGGCGGGATAGACTTCAGTCTGTTGATGGAGGATCTGGTCGAGTCTGACAGGCTCTTCCCGGAGAAGGGACAGAGGTTGGAGGAATCGGATAGAGCTCGACGGTGAAGATACGGCGAGGATTTTGAATTCAAACGGAGATTGTTCGTCGGGGGAACAGATTCGTCTCAAAAGCGAAACCATCGGCATTCCACAGAACCCATAACTAAGGCACGTCAGAACGCAGGCTTTGTGGGGTCGTCGGCTAGTCTGGTCTAGGCTTTCAGCCTTGGGCGCTGAAGATCCCCGGTTCAAATCCGGGCGACCCCACCTCAAGCTCCTGCTGAATCTCAGTTGTCCATCGCTGAGTACAGTTGACGCTACTGTAAGATTTGCCGAGTCAGTGCCGAAAGGCGCTTACCCTATCGCTCTTCTCGGCTATGTCGGGTTCGGTTCAATCGTCGGGCCGTTTCTTCCGCATCAAGGGTCGGCTCTTCGGACTAGGCTTCGCTCTTCGTTTCGATTCCGAAGACTTGGAAGTTTGAATACTCGAATCCAATCTCGAAACGGACTCTTGCAGCGATTCCAGAAGAAGTGAACTCAATCTCAGTTGCGCAGTGGTCAGTCTCGTTTGTTGGTGGTGCAACTCGCCCCACCAACAAAGCATGTCAGCCTGATTCTTGTCGGGCTCAACAAAGGGGCTCATTCCCTTCTCCTTGAAGCGTGCCATGATCTCAGCGATTTCGAGTTCAGTCTCTGCGACGACGGCAGCCATCGTAGAAATGTCCCTTCTCAATTCATCACTCAATCTTGGCCCATCCTTGCTCACCTTCTGAACTGTTGTTAACCCTTTGTTCTCCCCGTTGACATTGATACCTGCCAGGTCTGCTGGCATGTCACCCTTCACCGAAATTGACAGCCGAGCCCTTTGACTTCACAACGAAATCTCTTGGATTTGAACCAGCGATTTCGCTAGTCTTGGAAACTAGCGCTCGTGCCGTTCCTGAAGGTTGATGGTTTATACCCTGGAGTTCTCTCCGAGCAAAAGCGATTGACATCGACTGGAGAGGCAGACTCGAGTGTGTATCCTTGGCAGTCGTTATCGTTGCTAGAGGAGGAGAAGCCGCTTGCGTGGGAAATGGGAGCTCATTCGGGATCTCAGTCCAAACGCGGAACATATACCGAAACCTGGCTGATTGTGACAAATCAAAGGATTCTCGAAGCCAGAGGGATTCTGAACCAGAAAGGCTCAAGGCCGCTTTCAAAATGTCGAGTCACCCAGGCACACAATCTCGAAGACATCGTCTTGGCGTCTTGGAGCGGGCTTGGGATAGACCTTCATGATAGATTCAGTGGCTCCCACCATTTCCTTCTCATGGACAGAAAACACATAGCAGAAGACAAGGCGCGTGTCGAGAGGCTAGAGAAATACGGGTTCAGAGGTCTTGAAGTCCCCCTAACTGAAGAATCACCAGGAACACCTTCGTCCCTTGTTCCAATTATCAATGCAGCCATACTGAAGCGCAAGGCGATGATCAGGAGATGAATAGAATTCTCGGACAGTGGGACATCCTTGCCTCCTCCCGTCTCCTGAACCATCCTCTGTGTCTTCCTTCTGATTCGTCTTCGCTTGGCATCGTCCACCCGCCATAAGCGAACTTGTTTTGACCAACGCTTACCATATCTTGATATACAATTGACAATGACCATCCGAGAAGACTTGCAGGCAGCTCCTCGAAGGGTCAAGACGATTTACAGCGTAATCGCGTCTCCCCAGAGGCTGGAGATTCTCAGGATACTGAACATCAAGGGGCCGCTGACCTACAGCGCGCTGAAAACCCTTGCCGGCTTCAAATCCAAGAAAGAATCGGGAAAATTCGCGTACCACCTCAGGAAGCTCGTGAAGCAGCTGCTGATCCAGCTCAACAGGCAGGAGAGGAAGTACACCGTCACGAACCTGGGCAGACTCGTCCTCAACCTGACCCGCCAGATTGAGGAACAGTCGCTCGTCGAAAGCGGGAAGCTGTACGTGAGGACGTCCCACCAGACGATGGAGGAGTTCAACGCGAACAAGATCCTGCAGTCCCTGGTGAAGGAGGCGGGGATGCCTGTCGAGCTGGCGCAGAAGATAACCAGCGAGACCGAGTCGAGGCTCTACAAGTTCCAGACGCAGTACCTGACCGCGCCTCTCATCCGAGAGATAGTCAACGCCCTTCTGGTAGAGCACAGCATGGAGGAGTACAGGCACAAACTGACGAGGCTTGGCATTCCGATCTACGACGTGACCCAGCTGCTGGGGAAGGCCGGCGACGATGGGGGCAATGTGGAGTCGCTCGTGCGCCAGACAGGGAGACAGGTCTTCGCGGAGTACCTCCTGCTAGAGCAGCTTCCCAGAGATGTCGCTGACGCTCACCTCTCGGGAGACATTCACATTACCAACGCCGGGACCTGGGGGCTGACCCCTGACACGGTCTTCGTTGACTTGTTGTCCGTGAGGAGCGGCGGGATGAACCCGAGAGGGAGAATCATCAACACGCCGATGATTCCTAGCCCGGAGAATGCGGAGAGGGCCCTCAACATCGTGCTCAACATGGCGTCGATGCTCTGCAGAGAGACGTCCGACGAGGTCACGTTCACGAACTTCCTGCAGTACCTGAGTCCCTTCTGCAGGTCGCGTGGGAAGAGAGATATGGAGTCTCTCTTCCTGAGGTTCTTCGAAGCCGTGAGTTCCCCCATTGCCGGAGCCGAAGGCCCGGCAATCAGCCTCGAGCTGAACCCCTACAGGCACGACGACGCGGGCAGGGACGTCCTCGACAGGACGCTCGACGCCGTCCTCGGGGCGTACCGGAGCTTCGTAGAAGAGACGCCCAGGCCCGACATCAGGCTGCTGCTGGCCAAGCCGAACAGGGTTGACGAGACCAAGACGCTCAAAGACGCGGCTGCAATCATATTCAACGGCGGCAGGATGGCATTCTTCTCATCGGACCAGCGAAGAAGCTTCTTGGGTCTCAGTGCGAACGTCCTCCCTCAGGAGTCGCAGGCGGACAACGTCAGCGTACTTCACGGGTTGAGCCTCAACCTTCCCAGGCTGTCATACGATTCCAACCAGGACGAGACGTACTTCAGGGCGAAGTTGGCAATGCTGATCGGCGTCGCATCCGAGGCGCTCTCGACCAGGAGAAGGCTCATCGAGAGGACACTCAAGCGTGGCCTCTTGCCGTCTCTTGCTGCTGGGTCGGACGCCGTGACGTCGGACACGATGCCGCTGATCATGAACCTGGTCGGCATCGAGGAGACCCTGGCCAGTCTGATCAGGGATCCGACGATGGCTTCGCGGTCAGAGCTCGCCGAGAAGATAGTGGAGACGGCAAGCCAAGTCGCCAGCGACAAGTCGACCAAGATAGACCGGCTGGGCGTTTCGATACTCGAACTCGATGGTGCGCTCAGACTGGCGACACTCGACTCCGAGAAGTACGGAAAGGCGAACCTCCAGCCGCTGCAGAAGGGCGCCTACACCCAGGCCCCCAGGTTGCTCCTGGCAGACCTAGAGAGTCCTGAGAAGATGGACTACATGACCAAGATGGCAACGGGCCTCCGTGGTGGGCTCTCCGTGACGCTCGACGGAAACGCGGAAGATGTCAGAGGCGTCTACAACCTGATCCTGAATGCGACGCCGAAGCTCCCGTACTTCAAGGTCGACAGAACCATATCGGTCTGCAGGAACTGCGGCGCCAAGTTGCCGCAGAACGCGGCCCGGTGCAGGCGATGCAAGTCGGTAGCCACAATCCAGTATTCGACGGCAGTCTAGCCTGACCGAGCGAAGTCGAAGTCCAGTCAAAAAGATTCCACCGCGGATCGCTTCATGTCGTCGAGACTCCTCGCCGGGCCTCGTGCCGTTGTCAAATGCGAGTCAGCAGAGGGTGAGATATATATCGTCAGGAATAGGGTTGAGGCTAAGGTTATGACGTCAACAGTTGAAGAACCACGTGACTCTCCGAATGCCGGAGAGCAGAACGGAGGAGAAGTGAAGATTCCCTCGGAGACCCTCGCCGCGTTCGGAGGAGATGAACTGCGTGCCAGGGTGTTCTACGAGAAGTACGCACTGAGAGACCAGCAGGGGAGGCAGGTGGAGAAGGTCCCGGACGACATGTGGCGCAGGGTGGCGAAGGAGCTAGCCTCGCCGGAGAGGGACGAGGAAAAGAGGAAGGAATGGACCGCGAAGTTCCACTGGCTGCTTCAAGATTACAGGTTCGTTCCCGGAGGAAGAATTCTCTTCGGGGCTGGACAGACGAGGAAGTCGACTCTGTTGAACTGCTACTTCTTCAGGATAAAGGAGGATTCGATTGAAGCGATATTCGACTGGTGCAAGGAGGCGGCGAGGACCTACAGCTTCGGCGGAGGAGTCGGCACAGACATCTCGGTCCTGAGACCCAGAGGAGCCCCGGTCAACAATTCGGCGATTTACAGCTCGGGTTCTGTCTCGTTCATGGAGCTCCTTTCGACCACGACAGGAACGATTGGTCAGGCAGGAAGGAGGGGCGCCCTCATGATCACGATAAGGGTCGACCACCCGGATGTGATGGACTTCATCAAAGCCAAGAGGGACCTGAAGAAGGTAAACTATGCAAACATCTCTGTGAAGATCAGTGACGACTTCATGCGAGCGGTAGAGACCGACGGGGACTTTTTGCTCCACTTCAAGAACGAGAAGGCGGAGGTCAACAGGACCGTAACGGCCAGAGAAGTCTGGAAGTCGCTCATCAGGGGCGCGTGGGAGACCGCTGAACCCGGCGTCCTCTTCTGGGACGCCATAAGGAGGGAGTCGACTACGGAGTACGGCGGCATGGAGGTGCAGGGGGTCAACCCCTGCAGCGAGCAGACGCTAGAGAGCTACGGGTGCTGCTGCCTGGGCTCCGTCAACCTCAGCGCCTTCGTCCTCGAACCCTTCACGGAAAGGGCCAGCATAGACTGGGAATCGCTCACAAAGGCGACCCAGTTCGCCGTGAGGTTCCTCGACAACGTCCTCGACTACAACGCTGAACGACACCCGCTGCACCAGCAGAAGGACGCCTCGCTTCGCAGCAGGAGGATAGGAGTCGGCATCACAGGACTGGGGGACATGCTGATCAAGCTCGGCCTGAAGTACGACGAGGACTCGACGATCGGGTTCGTGGACCACCTGTTCGAGAGAATCAAGCACGTGATCTACGACTATTCGACCGACCTCGCCAAGGAGAAGGGGAGCTTCCCGGCCTTCGACGCTGGCAGCCACCTAGCCCAGCCGTTCATCTCGAGGCTGGACGAGAAGGTCAGGGAGAAGATCAGGGCTCAGGGCATAAGGAACGCCGCGATAACGACGATTCCGCCGGTGGGTTCGGGTTCGATTCTCGCGGGCTGCTCCAGTGGGGTAGAGCCGGTCTTCGCCCTCTCCTACACGAGGAGAACCAAGTCGCTCAGCGAAGGCGAGTTCAAGGTCTTCCATCCCCTCGTCGGGGAGTACATGGCTCAGACCAGCGCGAGGGACGAGGGACAGCTGCCGAACTACTTCGTCACCTCACACCAGATCAAGCCCGAGATGAGGGTCAGAATGCAGGCGACCATTCAGAAGCACATCGACACGGCCATCTCCAGCACGGTCAACCTGCCTCAGGAGACAACCCCCGAAGATGTCGAGAAGATCTACCTCCTCGCCTGGAGGATGGGATGCAAGGGCATCACGGTCTACAGGGAGGGGAGCAGGGAGGGGATTCTAGAGACCGCCAACGTGGTCAAGAAGGCCGAGCAGCCGGAAGCCCCCTTCGAGAGGCCGAGGACGATGGAGGGCAGGACCCTCAAGCTGAAGCTCCCGCAGGGAGGCCTGTACCTCACGGGCAACCTGGTGAACGGCGTGCTGAAGGAGGTCTTCGTGACCCTTGGCAAGCAAGGCGGGGACGAGAAGGCCGACGCCGAGGCTCTGGGGAGGCTGATCAGCCTCTACCTGCAGAACGGAGGTGACGTCAAGAGCGCCATATCCACCCTGAAGGGGATCAAGGGCAAGTACGTTTCTTGGGACGATGGCGTGCAGCTGCTCTCGATCCCGGACGCAATCGCCAAGGCGCTCGAGCTCCTGACCCTCAACCACGTTGTGAAGGAGCTGGAGGTTCCACCACAGTCTTTCACCTCGAAGCAGCTCCCGCAGGGAGGGACGTGCCCCGACTGCCACGAGAGCGCACTGATCTTCGAGAACGGCTGCTACAAGTGCACCAACTGCGGCTACAGCAAGTGCGAGTAGGAGCGAAGGGCCGGGTCGCTCCGGCCCTCCCGAACAATTTTTACCACTCCGGGGCCCCGGCCGCACGTTGAGCCGAACCAGAGGAAACAGGGCCCTCCTAGTCGTGATTCTTGCCACCGCCTTGGTGGTCACCCCGCTTGTGCTCCTGGGCGTCTATCTGGGCTACTACGTCGGGGGCGTGGCAGGATTCTCGAAGAGCGTCCTCGCGATAGCCTTCTCGACGGCCGGATTTCTGGCCGGGATGGCGATAGTGTTCATGGTGATAAGGTCGGTCGTTGCCTGGACGGACAGACCTAGAAGCTGACCTTCTTCAGCGCGGCTGACTTCGCCTTCTCGAGCTTGGACCTGAGGTCGGCCACGGCCTGTTTGTGCGCTGCCTCGACCTTCTCGACCGCGGCATTGAACGCCTCGTCGACTGTCTCTTCGGTCATGCCGCGGCCTTCCTCTCCAGGACCTTCTTTACATGCTTTAGCCTCGTGAACTCCTCCCTCTCCCTCTCTTCGAGAGTCTGCTGGATGTAGTGGATCGAGTCCTCGTACCGCGGGATTATCATGTACTCGAGCGCGTTCAGGAGACGCTGCGTCTTCTCAAGCTCCTTCGCGAGCCTGAATATCGCGTTCTCGAACTCCGCGGCCCTGAAGATTGAGGGGAGAACCTTCCTCATCTGCCTGGACGCCCTGTCAACGGCCACGCTGGTGTCCGCGAAGCCGTAGGTCATTCCCACCTTCCTCTCGGAAAGCTTGATTGAGGGTATGTCCACGCCGACGACCCTGCGGACGGTGACGTCGGTCTCCACCATCGGCGGGGTGTTCGCGGCGATCCCCTCGAGCCGGAGAGGGCCCAGATTGAGATACGCGTCGTAGAGGGCGAGGTAGGCGTCAGAGAGGGGCGGCGAGATCTCGTCGCGTGCCGCTGCCGCCTGAAGGATTATCTCGTCGAGGCGCTTCAATAGGACCTCCCTCTTGTCGTCAAGAACCTTCTTCACCCTGACCGCGGTCTGGAGCCTCCTGCGAGTGCCGATCAGCTCGATCTTCGTGGGAAGGACGTTGGAGCCAGAGGCTACGGACATCTCTATCCAGCCAGCCTGCCCGTGACGTAGTACTTCTGGATGAACTCCTCCTTGATGTTGGTGAGCTCGTTCTGTGGGAGTATCGAGAGAACCTCCCAGGCGATCCTCAGGGTGTCACCAAAGCTCCGGTTCTCGTCGTAGCCCTGGTTGAGGTACCTCTGCTCGAACGCGTCGCCGAAGGCGAGGTACTTCAGGTCCGATTCTGTCAGACCCGACTTGCCAACTATCTCCGCCAGGGCGCGCAACTCGACCGACCTCGCGTATGCGTTGTACAGCTGGTTCCCAACCTGTTGGTGGTCGGCTGGCGCCTTGCCCTGCTTGATGACCTGGCCCAGCGCTGGGCCCATCAGTCTGCTGAGGCTTGAGAGCAGGTAGACCGGCGGGTAGAACCCCTTCCTGAAGAGATCCCTCCCGAGGAATATCTGGCCCTCGGTTATGTAGCCTGTCAGGTCGGGGATCGGATGAGTCACGTCATCGTTGGGCATCGAAAGGATGGGCATCTGGGTGATGCTTCCTTTCATTCCCTTTATCCTGCCGGCCCGCTCATAGATCGTCGCGAGGTCCGTGTAGAGGTAACCCGGGAAGCCCTTCCTGCCGGGAACCTCTTCCCTTGCCGCCGAGATCTCTCTGAGCGCCTCGCAGTAGTTCGTGATGTCCGTGATTATGACCAGAACGTGCATGTCCAGCTCGAAGGCCAGGTATTCGGCCGCTGTGAGGGCGACGCGTGGGGTGATGATCCTCTCGATGGCGGGGTCGTCCGCGAGGTTCAGGTACAGGACGCTCCTCTTGATCGCGCCCGACTCTGCGAGCGTGTGCTGGAAGAACGCGGCGTCGCTGCTCGAGACACCAACAGCGGCGAAGACGACTGCGAACTCCTCTCCTTTTCCCGCCACGGTTGCCTGTCTCGCGACCTGGGCTGCCAGCATGTTGTGAGGCATGCCTGCTCCAGAGAAGATCGGAAGCTTCTGACCCCTGACCAGTGTCAGCATCCCGTCGATGACAGAAACGCCAGTCTGGATGAGGTCGGTCGGGTAGGCCCTCCTTTCGGGGTTGATCGGCGCGCCATTGATGTCGAGGAAAACCTTGGGGACTGGCTCGGGAAGACCGTCAAGAGGCTTGCCAAGTCCGTCGAAGACCCTTCCGAGGAGCTGGTCAGACACGGGGAGCTGCATCGTGTGGCCCAGGAAACGCGCCCTTGTTCCGCTGATCGACAGGCCGGAGGTCCCCTCAAAGACCTGGACGACGGCCTTGCCGAAACCTGTCTCCAGGACCCTCGCGAGCCTCCTCTTGCCCTCGGTATCTTCTATCTCGACCAGCTCGTCGAAGGCGGCCCTGTCGACGCCGTCGACTACGAGCAGCGGCCCTCTGATCTCGGCCACCTTGCTGTACTCTAGGCCTGAGGACGGCTTGCTCACGCTGCCTTCGCCTCCTGTAGGTCCGAGAGGCTTGCGAACTCGCCGAGCATTTGCTGAACGAGCGACTCGAGCTTGTCGAGTTCTTCGCTCTCTATCGCGAACTTCGCCCTCAGCATCGGGGCGATCACCTGCATCCCCCTTATCCTGGGCAGCGGTACGCCGCTCCTCAGGGCCTTCAGCGCCTCCTGGTGGTACTGCACGAACATCTTCATCATCCTGAACTGCTTCTGCGGGCTGCAGTAGGCGTCGGTGTCATCGTACGCGTTCTGCTGGAGGAACCCGATCTGAATCATTCTTGCGACGTCAAGGATCAGCTTCTCCTCATCTGGCAGGGCCTCGGGCCCGAGGAGACGGACGATCTCCTTGAGCGCGTCTTCACGCTGGAGTATGGCGTAGGCATCGGCTCTAACCGAGAGCCACTCCTTGTCGACCCTCTCCTTCCACCACTTGCCTACCGACTCGATGTACCCCGAGTAGGAGTTCATCCAGTTGATGGACGGGTAGTGCCTCGAATACGCGAGCCTCGCATCGAGGGACCAGAAGGTCCTGACAAACCTGATCGTCTGAGAGGTGACTGGCTCCGTGAAGTCGCCTCCGGCAGGAGAAACTGCGCCGACGAGGGTAATCGAGCCGGTCCTTGACGGCGTGCCCAGCAGCTCCACCCTTCCGGCCCGTTGATAGAACTCGGCGAGCCTCGATGCGAGATAGGACGGGTATCCCTCTTCGGCAGGCATCTCCTCCAGCCTTCCGCTGATTTCTCGGAGCGCTTCGGCCCACCTGCTGGTCGAGTCGGCGACCAGGACCGTGTCGTACCCCATGTCTCGGTAGTACTCGGCCATCGCGACCCCCGTGTAGATGCTCGCCTCTCTGGCCGCGACCGGCATGTTGCTGACGTTGGCGATGAGGATGGTTCTTTCCATCAGCGGCCTGCCGCTCTGGGGGTCGATCAGCTCCGGGAACTCGGTCAGCACTTCGGTCATCTCGTTCCCCCGCTCCCCGCAGCCTATGTGGAAGACGACCTTGGCGTCCGCCCATTTCGCGATAGAATGAAGAGTCACCGTCTTCCCGGTCCCGAACGCTCCGGGTATCGCTCCCGTGCCTCCCTTCGCCATCGGGAAGAAAGAGTCGAGGACCCTCTGCCCCGTCATCAGCGGGATTTCCGGGTCGAGCCTCTCTCGGACGGGTCTCGGCGTCCTGACCGGCCACCGGTGATAGAGCATCAGCTCGTGCTTCTTGCCCGCCTTGTCTTCAGCGACGACCACGGCTTCGTCAATCTTGTAGTCTCCGGCCTTCACGACGTCCTTCACCTTCGCCTTCGGGGTAGTCGGCGGAGCCAGTATCCGGTGCTCGATCAGCGGCGTTTCCCGGACGCTCCCAAGGATGCTCCCGCCCTCGATCTCATCCCCCATCTTGACTGAGGGGACGAACGCCCACTCCTTGTCGAACGGTATCGAATTGGCCGAGACGCCCCTGGTGATGAAGGCGCCGGTCTTCTTTGCGATTACATCGAGCGGTCTCTGGAGGCCATCATAAATCGCCCCCACCATGCCGGGCCCAAGGGTAGCCGATAGAGGCTGGCCCGTGCCGAGGACGGGCTCACCCGGACGCAGGCCGCTGGTGGACTCGTAGACCTGAATGAAGGCGATGTCGCCGGTCAGCTTAATCACCTCTCCGACTAGCTTCTCCTCGCCCACCTGAGTAACTTCGTTCATCTTGGCAGCCGACATCCCTGAAGCCTTGACAGCCGGCCCGGAGATCCATTCGATCTTTCCCTTGACTACCAACGAATTCTCTTTCGCCCTCCTTAGACCCGGACTTATAATTTCTTGGGCGAAGCGAACGACGGCCTGCCCGAGATCATCACTCGACGGGCGGCCTCAGTGGTCTTGGACGCGGCCGGACCAACAAGACTCTTCACAGATTTAGGCGGCCTTGTTCTCCAGACGCGTTGTCATTGCCAGTCGAGTCGGACCAGGTGCGGGGAGTCGGCACTACGTGGGGGCTCAGGCGCTCGTGAGTATCGCTGAGGCTTCCATTCTGAGAGTCGGCCTCATTCTTTCAAGCCTAGCCTCGAAGGTGTTGTCGAATCTCACCGACCCGTCCATGGAGGTCATGACGACGCCCCCGATGGTGCCGATGCCCTTCTCCTCGAGGACCAGCTTGGACTGACTGCCCTCGAGCTTGCGCAAGGCGGCAGAGACCGCGCTCCTGTCCTTGGACCTGCAGTGGATCCTGGCCCCCGGGCCGATCACTTCCAGCCCTTCCTTGACAAGTTGCGTCAGCGATGCCTCGTAGCGTGCGCCGGAACCTTCTCCGAGCTCTTTCACGGCCGCGTCGAAGACTTCGACAACGGCCTTCTCCAACGCCTTCAGCTGGGCGTTCCGTGCCTCGAGCTCAGCCGCGCCGATGACCTGCCTCCTTAGCGACTCTGCCTGCTTGACGCTCGCGTCCAGCAACTTTGTCACGACTACGCTCGCCTCCCTCCTGGATGACTCCACCGTAGAAAGAGCCTGCGCCTTTCCTTCCTGGAGGTCCGCCAGCAGTTCGGTCTCGAACTCTCCGGAGACCTTCTCCAGGGTGTCGGCGGTGGCCTTGCTCAACTCGATCAGACTCCCAGGATGCTCCTCAGCATGGCGCGGTAATCGACCTTCTCCTTCTTGCTCCCTGGTCCGGGGACTTCGTAAATCAGCGGGGTGGCCCTCTGCGTCCTGATGGCTGTCAGTTGCGCGCCGAGGGGTTTCGCGACTTCGTCGCTGACCATGATGAGGCCGACCTGGGGGTCCCTGACGAGCTTCTCGATCTTCCCGAGCGCCTCGTCAGGCGATGACACGTATTCACCGCTGACGCCGGAGAGTGCAAAGCCGGTCACGAAGGCCTTGCCGCCCACCGCTACGACCTTCACCGAGATTCACCAAGGAGGCGACCCACTACCTTCTCGACGGCTTTCGCCTTTCTCATAGAGATGGCCGCTTCGAAGCTCTTCAATGACGATTCCCCCCTCTTCCTTATTGATTCCGCCTCGCCCTCGCTTTCGGCCCTCGCCTTGGCCAGCCTCTCGGACACTTGCTGCTGGGCTTTCGAAATCGCGGTCGACCTGGCCGATTCTGCCAGACCGATGGCGTCCTTGATCATCTTCTTCTTGGCCTCAAGGGCTTCTGCCTTCATCCTGTCGAGTTCGGATTCGAATTCGACAAGAACCTTGACGGTCGCCTCGATCGGGGAACCCATCCGAATCTGCCATTCCATCTGCCTCGGTTTGCGCAATTAAACGTATGTTCGAGTGATTTCGCAAAAAAAAGGTGACAGCTGGGACTCCCTTGGAGAAGCACACGGTACTGCGCTTGCAGCAGCCTGACGTCCGGTAGGCGAAGGCCGAATTGGACTATAGAAGGAAACTCGTCCTTCGCTCGGCGATTCTCAGCCGTCGGGCGTGTCAGTTTCTCTCGTCTCCATTCTTTCGAGAGTGAACGACCAGTTCACAAAACAATCCCACAGGAGGTCGCGGCCTTTCTTGGCATCCCTCGCGCTATCCTCCTCCGCTGCCATTCGACAGCCCTCCATTCTCCTAACGCAGAAGGTGTTCGTTGAAGAACGCCACGGCTCTCCTCCATGCGTCCTCCGCGGCCTCCCTGTTGTACACCGACTTCGTTTCGTTGAAGAAGGAGTGCTGCGCCCCCCTGTACACCTTCATCTCGAAAGACTTCTTGTGCTTCAGCATCGCCTCGACAAGAGGAGGCACCCCCGCGTTGACCCTTTCATCCTCGCCGGCGTAGAATGCCAGGATGGAGCCGCTTATGTTCGCGACGGCCTCCAAGGGCGATGGGTTGTTTCCGTAGAATGGCACCGAAGCGCTGAACGGGTACATTGCAGAGACCTGATAGGTGAGTCCCCCGCCCAGACAGAAGCCCGTGATGCCCAGCCTTTCCCCTCTGGCGAAGCTCAGGCTCTTGAGGTAGTCCTTGCAGCTCAACAGGTCGCTCGCCATCTGCTTCTCCATCTCCTCCCTGCCCAAGAAGAAGATGCTCATGACCTTCCTGTCAGTGGCGGACATGGTCTTCATCAGGCCCTGGATGGCGCTCTGGTCGTTTCTCTTCTCGGGTGGAAGCGACCACAGCGGCCTCATGGCGCTCTCGATGTTCTTCTCCGTCATTATGTCGCCATTCCTGGTGAAGAGGTTGGGCGCCACGGCAACGAAACCCTCCTCGGCATACCTGTGTGCGACCCCCTTGATCTGCTCGTTCAGGCCGTAGGCCTCGTGAATCACGATTATCGCAGGCCTCTTGCCCTCGCCGGCTCGGCCCGTGCCGCTCGGTCTAGAGAGATGTGCAACCATTTCGGACCCGTCTGAGCACGCGAACTTCACTCCTTGATCGACGATTTCCAACTCTGTGCGCCTTCGAACTCCGCTTCAGCCGACATGATTTGAACCTACCTGTGCTTCTCTTGTATCCCAGGCAATGTCACAGTGGTCAGACTTATGACAGCCTATGGAAGCTCTGTTCGCCCGAGCATGAGGTAACAGAGCAGGGCCTTCGTCGTGTGCAAACGGTTCTCCGCCTCGTCCCAGACCACAGAGTTCGGCCCGTCGATGACCTCGTCGGTCACCTCTTCGCCCCTGTGGGCCGGAAGGCAATGCTGGAAGATGGCGCCGCTCTTTGCCAAGGCCATCAGATGCCTGTCGACTCGGTACCTCGGCAGGAAGGCCCTGACCCTCTCTTCTCTTTCCTTGTCGAACCCCATGGACACGAAAGTGTCAGTGATTACGCAGTCCGCCCCCGCTACTGCCTCCTTAGGATCTTCGAGGAGGGTGAGAGAGGCGCCCGTGCCTTTCGCGATTGACTTCGCGAGGCTGACCGCATTCTTGTCGGGAGCATAGCCAGGCGGGGTCGCGGTCGAGAACCGGATACCTGTGGTCGCGGCGCCAATCAACCAGGAGTTGCAGACGTTGTCCCCGTCACCCACCCAGGCGACCTTGAGCCCCCTGAGCGCGCCATTCCGCTCCCGCAGCGTGAGGAGGTCGGCGAGAATCTGCACTGGGTGGTAGAGGTCGCTCAACCCGTTGATTACGGGCACGGCGGAAGAGGCGGCAAGCTTCTCGACCTCTGAATGCCCGTTGACCCGGGCCATAATCGCGTGGACGTATCTAGACAGAACGCGGGCGGTGTCCTCGATTGTTTCTCCCCTTCCGAGTTGGATCTCACTGGAGCCGAGGCTAATCGAGCTCCCCCCGAGCTCGCTGACCGCGACCTGGAAGCTGACCCTGGTCCGGGTACTGGGCTTCTCGAAGAGCAGCGCCACCGTCTTTCCCTGGAGCGGGCGTTCCTTCGACTTCCCCCTGGATCCCTTCAGCTTCAGGGAAAGGGACAGGATGGAATCCATCTCGTTTGGGTTAAGTTCCGCGAGGGTAAGGAGACTCTTCGGCTTCAACGCCCCCCCTGATCGAAGCAGCGCACTAAAGCGTTGGGTCGGCAGCCGAGTTCACTGCACGACCTGTCAGAAAGGGCTCATCTTTGGAAGGGCTACGTCAGCTTCAGAATCGCCCTGGCAACCTCTCCGTCGGATTCCTCGAGGGCCGCGACAGCCCTCTCCCTGCTCGCGCCGGTCTGCTGCTGGACCAGGAGGATGTCCTCCTCGTTGAAGGTCTTCCTTTCGACCTCGACTTCCTCTACGTCGCCCGCGACCTGGAAGACCCTGTTTCCCTGCGCGTTCACTTCGGAAACTGATGGGTTTTTGATGTGCATCTCTTTGTCCGCGGTCTTGATCACGACCTCCTGGACGTTCGGAATCTCCTTCATGTCGATACCCATCCGCTCCATCATGCGCCTGGCGTTCCTGTTGTCCATCTTCAATGTTCTCGGCCTGCTCGGATCTTCACAGCCGCCCCAGACTTAAACTGTTTCATGACCCTTCCATTCAGAACGGCCATCCCCACCCCCAGTACGTTGCCCTTGGAGTCCAGAATCGTGACCTCGCTCCTCGGAAGCACGTTTCGTCCTGCGGACTTCACGAACTTGCAGAAGACCGACTTCCCTCCGTGGACGAACCCCGCAGTCTCGTCAGCGACGGTCACGCAGTTCTCTCGGAACTTCGGGCTCTTGGCGAGCAACTCTGCGCCATAGAGGGAGAGAGCCATGGCCCCGTTCGGCTTCACCGTCGCCAGGAGCCGTTCTCCGTGAAACACTAGCTTGACCCGGCCGGACTTCCGCGAATAAACGAGGCGCAGGTCCCGCTTCGGAAGGGCCTTCGCCACACCCGTGCCGAAGAGATAGTCGACCATGATTGAGAGCCTGCGGCGCTCGTCGAATGGCTGCAACGACGGCTGCGGGCCGGAGGGGGCGATAAAAGGAATGGCTCGGCGGTTTCTCAGGCCAGACCGGTGTAGCCACCCGCACTCTTTCAGCCGCGGCTCGGACAGTTATACGGCGCCCCCGGGGGGAGAGGGCGGGAAGTCTGCATGACCAGGGTTGTCCTGATCCATTATCCCGACGCGTACGAGTCGGAGGAGGCGAACGCTCTCGCGAAGGCGGCGGGGTACGAGGTCGTGGGGTCGCTGACCCAGAGGTATCTTGCGAGGGCGAAGTACGGGGTCGGAGAGGGGAAGGCGGAGAAGGCCTCAGAGCTGGTCAGGGAGACGAACGCGGAAAAGGTGATCTTTGACTCGCAGCTGACCGCTTCGCAGACCTACAACCTGGCCAAGCTCTGCAAGGTGGAGGTCGAGGACAGGGAGAAGCTGATCCTGGAAATCTTCGCGAAGAGGGCGTCCACCGCCGAAGCAAAGCTGCAGGTCGAGCTCGCCGAACTGGCCTACGAGCTGCCGAAGGCGAGGGACAAGGTCCGGATGGCGAAGGCAGGCGAGCAGCCCGGCTTCTTCGGGCTCGGAAAGTACGAGGTAGACGTGTACGTGAGGATGATGAAGAAGAGGGTCTCCACGCTGAAGAAGAAGGTCAGAGAAGTGAGCGAGAGAAGGAAGATCTTCCGGTACAGGCGCGAGAAGACTGGTTACCCCACCGTGGCCATCACGGGGTACACGGGGGTGGGGAAGACGACCCTCTTCAACCGGTTGACTGGAGAAGAGAAGGCGGTCGACGCCGGAGTCTTCACGACCCTCAGCCCGACCACGAGAGGGATCGACATCGGTCCAAGACGCGTTCTCATTACGGATACCGTGGGCTTCATCAGCCGCCTGCCTCACTTTCTCGTCGAGGCGTTCAAGTCGACTCTCGAAGAGGTCTCGCTCGCAACCGTCGTCCTCCTCCTCGTCGATTCCAGCCTTCCCGCGGAGAGGATGGCCCTGAACTGCGGGAGTTGTTTCGAGATTCTCTCGGAGCTCGACGTCCCCGACTCGAGAATACTGACGGTCATGAACAAGTCGGACCCTGTCACGCGGGAGGAACTGGGAGGGAAGATGTGGCAGGCCGGCATAAGGGACGCGACGTTCGTCTCCGCCCGTACCGGCCAGGGAATCGCCCAGCTCCTGCGCGAGGTCTCCTTGAGGGTCGAGAGTTCTCAACTGACCCTCCTGGAGGGCGCGCGAGAATGACGCGAAGCATCAAGGTGCTCAGGGTGGGGCAGAGGTTCGTGAGAGACGACAGGACCCTGACCCACCTCTGCCTCGTGTCGAGGGCCCTCGGGGCCGAATCGATCTTCATCGGAGACGCAGAGAAGGACGTGGTCGGGACCCTCGAGGAGGTGAACAGGACGTGGGGCGGGGACTTCAGGGCGATTCTGGGCGTGCCCTGGAGGAGGGTCATCCAGGATTCCAAGGCCGAGGGGAGGAGCGTCGTCCACCTGACGATGTACGGAATGCCGCTTCAGGACGAGGTCGCGGAGCTGAGGAAGCTCGAGAAGCTCCTGGTGGTGGTCGGAGGACCCAAGGTGCCCGGAAAGGTCTACCACGAATCCGACTATAACATCGCAGTGACGTCGCAGCCGCACTCCGAGATAGCCGCCCTCGCCATCGCGCTTCATGAGATTCAGTCAGGAGAAGAGCTTAAGAGAGCGTTCGGAAAAAGCAGACTCCGCATCTTGCCTTCGCCCAAGGGCAAGAGGGTTGTAGAGACATGAAGATAGAATACGAGGATACGTTCGTGAAGGTGGCAGGCCTGATAGGCGGGCCCGACTACGTCAGAGTAGCGAGGGCGCTGCTCAACAACGAGAACGCGACGGACGAGGAGATTGCGTCGGCGACCGGACTGAAGATCAAGACGGTAAGGAAGGCCCTGTACGACCTCTTCGGCCGGAGCCTGATAACGGGCGTGAGGGTCAGAGACCCCAAGCGAGGGTGGTTCGTCTACAGGTGGAAAGCCCAGAGGGACCAGACAGACGGCTTCATCCAGACCCAGCGCAGGAAGGTCCTGAACAGGCTAAGGCAGAGGCTCGAGTACGAGGACACGCACGAGTTCTATCGCTGCGGGACCGCGACCTGTCAGATCAGGACCTTTGAGGACGCCATGGAGAACTTCTTCAAGTGCCCGACGTGCGGGCTTCCGCTGAACAGGCTCGAAAACGCGGAACTGAAGGACGCCCTGCACTGGAAGATCAAGCAGCTGGACGAGGAACTGGCCAAGTGAAGCCCTCCGGAGAGGAGGCCCTGAGGCTGCACAGGAAGTGCGGGAGCAACGATGCCATCATCAGTCACTGCAGGACCGTCGCCAAGGTCACCGCCATCCTTGCAGAGGAGTTCAGGCGCCAGGGGAAGGAGATCGATTCGAAGGCCGCGGTCGCGGGGGCACTCCTACACGACATAGGCAGGAGCAGGGTCCAGACGGTCAGGCACGGCCTGGTGGGCTCCGAAATCCTAGAGGGCGAAGGGGTCGACGAGGTTGTCGTCCAGATCGTCAGGAGGCACGTGGGTGCAGGCATCTCCTCCGAGGTAGCGAAGACTCTAGGACTCCCGGACCTCGACTACATACCCAGGACGAGGGAGCAGGTGATAGTCTGCTTCGCCGACAAGATGGTCGACGCGGACCGGGTCAGGCCCCTCGAAGCGGAGGTCAGAAGGTTCGAGAGGAAGGGGCACGACGTGGAGAGGCTCCTGGCGCTGAAACGGAACCTCGAAGCCGACCTCGGGAGGGACCCCGAAGTGCTCGTTCTCGACAAGATTAAAGAAACTCGTTAGGGGACGCCTGCTTCATGGCTACCTGCATCTGCCGGACCTGCAAGCATAAGGACTACGAAAGCTGTGGAAGCTGCAACTGCTGCACATACCGCAGGTGCGCCTGCATGCCTAAGCCCGGTTCTCGACGCTAGCTGAAGGAAGACTTAAGGGCAAACCGCGACGGCCCATCACTTGGCAGCGAGGTGGGGAAGCCAGTCCCACTGGAGGGGCTAGGTACATCCCGGCGGGCTCATAACGGAAACTCCGCGAGAGACCCGCAGAGCGGAGACCGTGGCAAAGCACACGGCCGCACGTTCAAATCCTCCCCTCGCTACCTACTAGAGAGAACCTCCGCCTCTCACAGCTTATCTAACACTCTAGAAGGGCAGAGAAACGCCATGGCCAAAGATTCAACGCGGTGCGTGCATGAGGCAGAGCCCTTCGATGAGAAGTCTGGCTCGGTTGTGACTCCAATCTACCAGACCACGACCTTCGCGTTTTCGAAGGCCGAAGAAGCTAGGAAAGCTGTCGCTGGAGAGAGCGGGAAGTACACCTACACCAGGTGGGGCAACCCGACCACCGTAAGGCTGGAGAAGAAGCTTGCTTCACTCGA
Source organism: Nitrososphaerales archaeon (assembly GCA_050011215.1). Classification (GTDB taxonomy): domain Archaea; phylum Thermoproteota; class Nitrososphaeria; order Nitrososphaerales; family Gagatemarchaeaceae; genus UBA183. Next base: position 12,215 of record JBEKJM010000015.1, on the reverse strand, counting down.
GGGTGCTGAGGGCGCCGCGTTCTTCTCCTCCGGGATGGCGGCGATCTCGACCTCGGTCCTCGCCTTCGTCAGCGCGGGAGACCACGCGGTTGCGATCAGGGACGTATACGGGGGCACGTTTGAACTGATGAGTGTGATCCTTCCGAGGCTCGGAGTGAAGACTACGCTGGTCGATTCCGACGACCAGCAGGCCATGAAGGATGCAATCAGGCCTAACACGAAGATCGTGTTCATCGAGACGCCCACCAACCCGACGCTGAAGGTGGTCGACATCACCAAGACCGCGGGGATCGCCCATGGGATAGGCGCCCTTCTGTTTGTCGACAACACCTTCGCTTCGCCGATCAACCAGAAACCCTTGGAGCTCGGCGCCGACCTCGTGTTACACAGCGCCACCAAGTACCTGAATGGTCACGCTGACGTCACCGCAGGTGCTGCGGCAGGTGACATGGAGAAGGTGGAGAGGATCAACCATCTAAGGAGAGGCCTGGGAGGGACTCTTGATCCGCTCGCATCGTGGCTCGTCCTCCGTGGGATGAAGACGATGGCGATCAGGGTGAGGGCTCAGAACGAAAGCGCGATGGCACTCGCCGAGTTCCTATCCAAGCACAGGAGAGTGAAGGCAGTTCACTATCCGGGACTGAAGGGCCACCCACAGCACGCGCTGGCCAAGAGGCAGATGAGCGGATTCGGTGGGATGATGAGCTTCGAGCTGAATGGGAGCATGGAGGACGCCAGGCAACTCACGGAGAGGCTGAAGGTCGCATTCCTGGCGGCCAGCCTAGGAGGCGTCGAAACGCTGGTCTCTCAACCTGCGATAATGACCCACACCCAGCTAACGGCCGCAGAAAGGGCGAAGGCGGGGATTCCGGAATCTTTGATCCGGCTCTCCGTGGGGATTGAGGACAAAGAGGACCTGATCGCCGACTTCAAGCAGGCGCTCGAGTCTCGATAGCCGACGCACGCAGCCACCCCGTGACCTGAGGGCAGGCCCGCCCGTCCATCTCGCGGCCATACCGGGCAAGCGGCTTCGTCAGGTGCCTGTTTGCCCTCGGGGATGCGATGTAGGTTCCGCGCACGAGCGGCCGGCCCTTGCCCTTCGCGAGCGAAACGACCTCGATCTTCTCGACGTTGAGGACCTTCGGGTGAGAGGTCGAAGGGCGTCTCACTCCGCCGTAGGCCCGGACGAAGTCCCCATCCCTTAGCATCTTGGCTACCCTGCGAAGGTCTCCGGTCGGCTCGTAGACCGCGCACCTGCACCTCTTTGCGCCGTCCAGCAGCGCGAAGTAGACGTGCCCCCCGGGTCCGACCGAGGGCGAATCGACCCGCCCTTCTGCCCAGCCGGAGGAGAAGACCTTCCAGTCGAGCTCTCCTTTCAGGTGCGCGTCCGTGTGCTGGTTCGTCACGTAGACCATGTATCCCTGTGGTTTCTCTTTGTATGTGACTAGCCCGAACGCCTTCAGGACAGCCTGAGGAGACTCTCCCCGGAGGCCCAGGAAGACCGGGTCAGGTCCGTGGGGCGCGATGAGGACCTTCCTCTTCTGGTAGTCATAGCTATTGAAGGTGTGAGGCCAGGTCCTTCGTTCCATCTCCCTGACCGATGTGGAGTCGAGGACCCGCCGAGTTCCGAGCGACTCTCGGCATCTGTACGCGATCAGCTCGTAGGTATGGTCGAAGGTCTCGTCGAAAGCGAGCGCGGATGCGGCGCCCACGAGGCCCATGCCGTTGCCCAGCTCGAAGCTGCGCACCTTGTGCTGAGCCAGCAGCCGCCGGACGCGGTGGGGGTTCACGACCCCTGAAAGGGCGCTCAGGTAGACAGGCAGGAAGAAGCGTGACTCGCGCAGGTCACTGAGAAAGACGACGCCAGAGTTCGCACCCCCCTCGACGTCCGAGAGCTCCGACACCTTCGAACAGATGCTGTCGAAGGCCTGCGACGGAGACTCGGTCTCGACCAGGAGGGAGACCGCGGCGTTCCCTCTCGTCTTGAACGGGATGTTGGGGTTGAGTCTGACAAGCCTGGGGTACGGGAGGACCCTGACGGTGGGGGCGAGGTCCGAGGCAATCCGATACGCAAGGTAGGTAGTGCAGTTTCCCCTTGAAGAGTCCGTGTCGTCAATGCCGACGAGGCAGCGCACGGTCGAGTCAGTCACTCGGGGATATTTCAGCTTGGGAATCCGTCGCCTAGGCTTCGACGACGATCATGGTGAGGGTGCTCCTCACCTTGTCGAGCCGGCGAACGTTCCAGGTGATCGTCTCCTTCACCTTCTCCATGGTGTCGGCTTCGACCCTCGCCACGATATCGTAGACGCCGTACACGACGTAGACGTCCTTAACGTGCTCGATCTCACGGAGTTTCTTGAGGAGGTCCTCCTCAGCCCCGAGGTCTGCGTTAATCAGCACAAAGGCCATTGGCATTCCACGCAACTACCTCTCCCCATTCCACGCAACTCTGCAGTAATAACCATTGCTCCCTTCACCGGAGAGGGCGTCACTCTACGGTCGCAGCCCGCCCCGTGAATGCGAGACTGTTAATACCATGGCGTCTGGCCGTAGACGAAAGAGATGATGAACGTCTACGCCCTTGAGATGGACCAGGACGACCCCATCAAGTGCACAGCCCGCAAGATGATTCACATGGACCTGGCCAAAGGGGTCAGCAGGAAGTTCCATGCCTCCGACTCCACGCTCGTGCTCAACCCGTTCGCGCATAGGATGCTCTCGCCGCCAGACAAGAACGCGAAGGGGATTCTTGTCGTCGATTGCTCCTGGAACCAAGCCCAGGAGGTTTTCTTCAGGAAGCTTGGGGGCAAGCACAGGCGCGTCCCGCTTCTGCTGGCGGCCAACCCGACAAACTACGCGAGGGCTGGGATGCTGAGCTCCGTGGAGGCGGTCGCCGCCACTCTCTACATACTGGGCGAAGTAGAGGAGGCGAGGTCCTACCTCTCAATCTACAAGTGGGGGCCCACCTTCGAGACCCTCAACAAAGATCCGCTCGAGTCCTACAGGTTGTGCACGAGCGAAGGGAAGGTACTGCAGGAAGAAAGGGAGTACTTCCCTCACCTCTTCGCCTGATGAGAAACGGTTAACTGCCGAACCCCTGCCTAGGAACGTGACGCGAGTCGGCGGGCGGGCCACGGGGACCTCCTGGGGAAGTTCCTCCCTCGCAGCAGGACGCACGGCGCCGAGAGACGCAGTCGGAGACGGCTGGCTCCAGAACAGAAACGAGACCCGGCCCATCAAGGGCGATGATAGGGAGACCTTGAGGTCGGTGGGGACTGGGATGAAACGGCTGACCCGTGCGGAGCAAGGCCAAACGTGGTCGATGAAACGCCTGCAGGAGACCAGGGTAGGCCGCTGAGCTGAATCCCGCCTAGAACAGGAGGAGGACTACGGCCGACACACGTCGAACATAACCCTGATGGGAGGAGGCGACTCCTTCCATTGGGGCCTAAGCGATATTTTGTCTTTGGCTTGAGCCTAACTGTTTGGGTTCAAATCCCAGTAGGAACGTCTTCAACCAGCGATTTTGATGGTGTTGGAAACTCGCAGCAGAGTGCAAGCGTGAAAGATTCGCGGTTGCGGATTGCCTATATCAATCTTAGACTTCCAGAATCCTGTTTTCCAGTCTACATGGGCTAAATACGTAGAGTCCGGAGCGTAACGGCGACTTCAAATGAAGAAAAGGAATTCTTTACGCTCAGGCGTGAGTCCTTCCCAGAAGGAACAGGAGATGGATGAGAAGCGTCCAGCCATGTCCCGTAAGAGGGCAGAAGTTGAATCGAAAGAGCATCGTACGCAGCGGTTTCAGGAGGTAAGGGAGGCACTCTTGGCCGAAGGCAGAAGGCGTCACGGATTACAAAACAACGCCAATCCCATGATGCTGGGGCCCTTTGGCCTGACTCGAGGCAAAGACTTCGACATCACATCTTCCAAGACTCTGACTGACGAGGAGAAGGAGATTGTCCTCGATGCACTAGGTGAGATATTCAAGTTCTGGGTAGAAAGCAAAGATGGAGTCGTGACTTGGGGGACAATAGTTGCTATTGCAGAGAAGTGTAGAGTCAACCAAAATATGCTTGTGTTTGTTTGGCAAAGGCTCGGTTTCGGAAGGAAAGTCTCTCTACGTCTTGATGAGAGAACCCGAAGAATAATGCTCTTCTTCTCTCGACGCAAGAACAGTCAGTGGGTTGAACCGTGACCAGCTACTTCTCTCGTTTAGCGTGCAGATTCTCAGTTCCCGGCTGAGCAGTTGTTGAGAGAAAGTCCTCATCTTTGCATGCTTTGCAGGTTCGGGCCCGGTGGGGTAGCGCGCGCGCTATAGATGTTTACCGACTTCACATTGACAAACTCTCTTAGACCGTATTTCGAGAGCTCGCGACCGATTCCTGACCTCTTGACTCCACCGAACGGCATTCTCGGGTCAGACCTCGTCAAGGCATTAACGAAGACCATCCCGGATTGGACTTCCCTCGCGACCCTTCTAGCTCTCTCCATGTCGGTAGTCCACAGGCTCGAGCCAAGGCCGAAATCGGAGTCGTTTGCGACGTTGATTGCTTCTGCTTCATCACGCACGACATATACAGGAGCAACGGGGCCGAAGACTTCTTCTCGAATCACCTTCATGTCTAGCTTAACGTTGTCCAAGACAGTGGGAGGGTAGAATGCCCCCTTTCCCGGGAGTGGCTTCCCACCAACTCTCACGCGAGCCCCCTTGGACACAGAACTCCTGACTTGCTCGTCCAGGGTCTCTACCGCCTCGACGTTCACAAGTGGACCGACATCCGTCTCTGCATCCATCGGATCTCCGGTCTTCTTCTTCCCCATTTGAGAGACAAATTCCTCTACGAACTCTCCCGCCACGGATTCTACCACGATGAACCTCTTTGCCGCGATACAGCTCTGCCCTGAATTGAGTACCCTCGCATCCGCCCCAGTTCTCGCAGCCTCCCTCACGTCAGCATCCTCCAGAACGATATACGGGTCGCTCCCTCCTAATTCCAAGACAAACTTCTTGAAGTTTTGCGCGGCCAGTTCCCCTATTCTTCTGCCCGCTTCGACGCTCCCTGTGAGAGAGACCCCCGCGATTTCCTTTGACGCCATCAGCTTAGCGACCGTGTCGTGTCCCGTGATTACCGACGTGAAGACACCGTCGGGGAACCCCGCATTCTCGAAGGCCTCTTCAACGGCCAGGGCTGACCCGGGGCAGACCGTAGAGTGCCTCAATATCGACGTGTTCCCGGCAACTACAGCCGGGATGGCGAAGCGCAAGACCTGCCAGAAAGGGTAATTCCAAGGCATGACTGAAAGGATGACTCCGAGGGGATCAAACTCAACGAAACTCGACTTGGCATCCGTTTCTACATACTCTTCGGCCAGCCAACTCTTCGTGTTCTCGGCGTAGTATTCCGCTGTCCAAGCGCACTTGTCTATTTCGGACTCCGATTGACTGATTGGCTTTCCCATTTCAAGCGTCATGAGTTTTGCATAATCGTTCTTCTTCGCTCGAAGTGCGCTCGCCAACTTTCGCAAATAATCGCTCCGTTCATCAACCGACCGTCTTCTCCATTTCTCAAATGCTGCACGTGCCCTCCTTGCTACCTGTCCCACTTCATCATCGGAGAAGACAGGGTATGATTCCAGGTGTTCGCCGGTCGCCGGATTTGTCGTCTTGACCAGCCCGGATTGATGCCCTTGCATTGTCAGGCGAAATTGCGTGTGGCTAGAAAAAGATTTGGCGAACGAAATGGCGATTACGAGGCAATCCGGTCCTGGTGCGTCTCAAGCACATTGCGCATCTGATGTCGATAGCTCATCTTCCGGGAACCTTCGAGCCACCTTGGCCGGGGAATTCAGGACGTCGGGTGGAGGAATCCGCTCATCTGTTCGGCAGAAGGCCTATTTACTCGGAGTCGTCGTGAATGGTTCAGGCTCGGTCATGAACGCTGCCGTTCTCAGACGAATTGGGGGACCTCTGGCAATTGAAGATGTCGCAAAGCCCGAACCAAAAGAAAACGAAGTCTTGGTCAAAGTGGCTGCCTGCGGCGTCTGCCATAGCGATCTCCACCTGGTCAAGGGTCATACAGCCTTTCCTCTCCCGGCGGTGTTGGGTCATGAAGTCTCAGGAGTCGTGGAGAAAGTGGTTGGACACGATAGTGGTCTGAAAGGAGGCGACAGGGTGGTCTGTACAGTGATAATGCCGTGCGGGTCCTGTCACTATTGCATCAACGGTCATGAAGACCTGTGCGAGACTTTCTATCTTCTCAACAGGCTCAAGGGGGTGCTTTACGACGGAACAACCCGGATATACGATCACAACGGGCAGCCAATTTGGATGTTCAGCATGGGTGGCATGGCTGAATACGCTGTGGTACCTACCAACGCCGTGTTCCCACTCCCAGACGGGATTTCAATTGCAGATTCGTGCGTACTGGGATGTGCAGGTCTTACGGCCTACGGAGCGGTGAAGAATCAAGCCCATCTCAGAGCTTCCCAATCCGTCGCAGTGATAGGTGTCGGGGGGGTCGGCTCGAGCATAATCCAAGTGGCCAAAGTCTTTGGAGCGGCCGAGATAATCGCCGTCGACGTGAGAGAGGAGAAACTTGAGGCAGCAAAGCTCTCGGGGGCGACTGATGTCGTAAATGCGGCTCAAGAAGAAACTGCACGCAGAATACTGGAGCTCACGGATGGCAGAGGCGTCGATGTCGCCTTCGAGGCGACGGGAAGGCCTGAGACGTACGTCGCGGCTCTCAACAGCGTCAAGTCTGGAGGCAGCGTGGTAGCTGTGGGCCTTTCGTCTGCGAGCACAACGATTCCAATCGAAATCAACAGGTTCGTGAGAAAGGGCATCAGACTGTGTGGGTCCTACGGTGCCAGACCCCGCCAGGACATGCCAGAGTTGCTGGACCTAGTCCAAAGGCGAATCTTGGACACAACGAGGTCCGTGACTAGTCGCTACGGCCTGAGACAGGTGAACGAGGCATTGGGTGCTCTTGAGAGAGGAGAAGTAATAGGACGATCCATTCTGGAATTCTGATTCGGCAAACCCGGAGAGATCATCAGAAATGGGACATCAAAAGGATCCGCCTGAAGCGGTCGCATCCATGAACCTCGCTTCCGCTCAAGATCTGCGAGAATTCACGAGGAGCGCCTTCACCAAGGTGGGAGTCAAGGAAGCTCATGCTGAGATCGTCGCCCACCATCTGGTGCAGGCCAACCTCCGCGGGGTAGACAGCCACGGGGTGGCCAGGATCCCGTACTACATCAAAGGAATAAGACTAGGGGAGGTGAATACCAATCCGAAGATAAGAACAGTCGTCGATAGGAAAGCCACTGCCCTCGTTGATGGAGATTTCGCGCTTGGTCAGGTGGTTGGCAAGTATGCTACAGAGCTCGCCATCAAGAAAGCCGCTGAATTCGGGATTGGCGTGGTCGGGGTAAGGAGAACCTCGCACGTGGGCATGCTGGCATACTACGGTATGATGATCGCCGAAAGGAGGATGATTGGGCAGGTCTATACGAACAGCCCTGCATTTATGGCAGCGTGGGGTGGGAAGAAGCCCATCTTCGGAACGAATCCTATCTGCATAACCTTCCCTCAGAACGGAAGGGGTCCAATCGTCCTTGACATGGCTACCTCGGAATCCGCCGCCTTCAAGATCATGTCGGCTGCGAGCAGGGGAGAAAGCATCCCCGAAGGCTGGGCCCTGGACAAGCATGGCAATCCTACGAGAAACCCAAGTGAGGCCCTGGAGGGAGCTCTGCTACCATTCGGCGGGTACAAGGGCTATGGATTGGCTGTCGCCGTAGAGCTGTTTTCTTCAGTATTGATGGGCGCTGACTGGAGCAGTAAGGTCAAGGTTGCCTTCCATACGGAGGGAGGTCAATACGTCCAGGCTCTGGATGTTTCGCATTTCAGACCCTACGAAGAGTACCTGCGGGATTTGGAAGAAGTAGTGAGGAGCATAAAGATGAGCGGCAAGGGAGGAGCCAAAGACGAAATCTACCTCCCCGGCGAGAAAGAGGCCATCATCTCGGCCGAAAGGTCCACCCACGGAATTCCGATAGATGACAATCTGAAGAAAGAGCTCACGAAAGTTTCAGAGGAGCTGAACGTCCCTCTTTCCTTGAAGAGTTTGATGTAACGGGGTAGTCCTGCGGATTCAACCGACGCAGTGGCTATTGCAACAGCATCAGAGCGCGCGGAAACCTATCTCTTGTGCAGGCGCTCTGCCGCGACGAACGTCAGCCCTTGCCTGGTCAGAGCCTCGGCCGTCCTGTTCAACGCGTCGTGCTTGTCGAGGTAGTTCACCAAGAGCTCTGGCATCAGTCCCTTCTCGACAATGTCCTTCTTCGGCATGAAGTAGTCGAGTATGTCCGAAGGGTGTTCCCTTCCGCTCTCTGTTTCGGGGACGCCGCCCTCGTGTTTGGCGCCGATGTTCTTCACGTGGTTCGCAAGCTTCACGAGCTCAGCGGTCCGATCATACGGTTGTCTCACGATGCTCTTGTAGGCTTCAGTGATGTGATGCTCCAGGCGAATCATGCTTTCAAAGTCGAAGGCATCCCGGACATAGGCAGCGAGCTCTATGGTCCGGTTGTCAACGGAGTTCGAGAGATTGAAGCCAATGAGCGGACTCGAGCCATCGCTGCGGCTGAAGAGTTTGGCGGTCATCAGCGTCCAGAGGATTGAATAGGGGTTGTCGATTCCCAAGAAGACTGAAATCTTGAACTCTATGTCGATCCCCAGCTTGTGCAGCCAGTATCCCAGAAGCACGGTGCCCGAGTTCATGTTCAAGACCTGTGGGAGACCGTACTCGGTGTAGTAGTGGAGGAGCTCCTCGACCCACTTGAGTGAGTACTCGTTCGGGACACCTGCCCCGCCGAAGTAGCCAGTAATAGTGTCAGGCCCTCCTAGGTGAACGTTGATCGGTTTGCCATCCGGCCCGGGCAACGTGCCCTTCGTGTCAAGCGTTTGGACGTATGACGCACCGATAATCGGCATTGCCGCTGCAAAAGCCAGGATGTCATCGTCCTCGACCTGTTCCTTCATCGAACGGACACGTATGTATCGCGCTGGCATTAGCTCCTTCTTTGCAATAGATTTCTTTGCTTCCTCGACAAGCCACGGGAAGAAGTTGAAGGCGCTGATCTCCAGAGTGACTGCAAACGACTCGTCAAACTTCATTGAATCCGCCTTGCTCCCCAAGACTTTCCTTCTGTAATCTGAAACGCTGATGAAGGCTTCTTTGTCGCGTTGTTCAGTCAACCATTCGAGGTCCTTTACAAACCCGGACTTGCCTTTTGCGAGCCTTTTCATGAGGTTGTCAATCTTGCCTGCCTCTTTGGCTCTGCGGTTGATCTCATCAACGCCGCCGTACTTGTCGACGATTTCCAGCAGGCCATTCACGAGCTGATTGTCCTTTCTGAGCAGAAAATCGTTGATGCTCTTCAGGTTCTCTTCATTGATCTTCAACCTGTCCCTTAGGTCAGCCAAGACATCCCCCCAGATTCTCATATGAGTTGACTGGCCAACCGAATTTAAGTATTCTCAGCCGCAACTCGAGAATCTAGTATGAATTGTCGACGCTTCACATTGCCATGGGCGACAGGGTGCTTGAAGGGGTGGGTTCAGCGTTTGACCGTAGTCAGCCACTTCGAGTAGCGTTTGATCTTCCCGTGGACCGTTCCTTCATACAGTTTGCTGAGCCTCTCGGTCATCGGGAAGACGCCGTTCCCGATCTTCCTGCCGTCGACTTCTCGAATCTTGGCGATTCCAGCGGCGGTTCCGCTGAAGAAGAGCTCGTCTGCCGTGTAGACTTCCTCTCTCGTCATGTCGTTCCTGTAGAAATTCATCTTCAGATCGCGGGCAAGCTGTATGACCGTATCCCTCGTTATTCCTCTGAGTATGCCCGAGCTCGCGGGTGGGGTGCTGAGGACCTCGTCCTTGACCCGGAAGATGTTCTCCGACGGCCCCTCAGCGACCAAACCGTTGCCATTCAGCAGTATCGCCTCGTCGTATCCAGCTCTTATCGCCTCAATCTTCGCTAGTGCAGCGTTGGCGTAGTTTGCCGCGCACTTAGCCTGCGGGGGAAGGGCTCGCGAGTCGACCCTGACCCAGCTTGAAATATTCGCACGGACGCCTTTGTCGACAGAGTCCTTGCCCAGGTATGGACCCCACTCCCAAGAAGCGATTGCCACGGATGTCTTGCTCTTCATCGGGTTCAACTCCATTTCTCCGTAGGCCGAGTAAGCAATCGGCCTGATGTACGACTCAGGGATGCCGTTCTTCCTGACCAGTTCGACGCAGGCGTCGTTCAGCTCCTTCGCTGAGTAATCGATCTTCATCATGTAGATTCTTGCGCTGTTGAGGAACCGCTCCACGTGCTCTCCGAGCCTGAAGATCGCAGGGCCTTCCGGAGTGGAGAAGCACCGGATCCCTTCGAAGACGGTGTAGCCGTAGTGCAGGCCGTGTGTCAGGACGTGTATCTTCGCATCATCCCAGTCGACGAACTTGCCGTCCATCCAGATTTTGCGCAGGGCATTCATTGCCGGCGAGTCGTCTCCAAGATTCAAGTTATTTAGGGATAAGGCATTCCATCTGCTTGTAGCTCAGAGGCTGTATTCGTTTGTGGTTGATTATCTCTGAAAGAATCTTGGCAGACTCTTTAGGTCGCGCTCATTGGAAGAGCGCATCAACGTCTGCTCCGCCTTGCTGTCTCTCCTTCTCCGGAAGCTGGCTGGTATCCTGGCTCGCCTCGTGACCGGTCTCCGGGCTGGCCTCGTGGTTAGAGTAGGCCGGAGGGATGAGCGCCAGCTCGGCCTTCATCACGTCTTCCTCTGGGGTGATGGTGAACCCCATCTCCCTGCACAGGGCCAGCATCGTCCTGTTGTCCTTCAGGATCACGCCGTAGATCGATTCGAGGCGCTTGTCCTCGGCCATGCCGATAATCATGTCCAGCAGCTTCCTGCCAAGCCCCCTGCCCTGGTACTGGTCGGCGATGACGACCGCGAACTCGCCACGCTTCTGGTCCGGCTCTGAGATCAGCCTGCCCACCCCGATCTCCCGGCTCCTTCCCCCCTGCTTGACTTCGGCCACGATTGCCATCTCCCTGTCGTAGTCGATGTTGCAGAAGCGGACCAGGTCCCCGTGGGGGAGGTTCTTGACGGTGCTGAAGAACCGGAGCCGGCTCGACTCCTCAGAGAGACCGTTGATGAACTCCGCTTCCATTGCTTCGTCCTCGGGCCTGATCGGCCTGAGGAGCACGTCGGTCCTGTCCTCCAGCTTGTAGGGGACGACGTACTTGGTCGGGTAGGGCATTATCACGAGGTGCGGATAGGGGACGCCCTCCTCCGGGGCCGTCGGGTCGAGAAGGATCCTCACGTCCGCGGCCAGCGCCTTCTCCCCTGCCACGAACAGGGGGTTGATGTCCATCTCCGCTATCTCTGGGAAGTCGGCGACCATGCTCGACAGGCGGACGATGACCTCCTCGAGGGGCTTCATCGGGACCGGAGGCTTGTTCCTGAGGCCGCGTGACAGGGCCCTGTAGACTATCGTCTCCTCCATCATCCTCCGCGCGAGGACCTGGTTCATCGGGGGCAGCCCTATCGAGAAGTCTCGGAAGAGCTCGACCCCAGTGCCGCCAGAGCCGAAGAGCAGCACGGCGCCGAAGTCCACGTCCTTCTTCGAGCCGAGTATCAGCTCGTAGTCGACCGCCCCGGCCATCTTCTGCACGTAGGCGCCGTCGATTCGGGCGCCGGGTTTCAGGATCTTCACCCTTTCCATGAGCTTGACGAACTCGTCAGCGAGCCTCTCGCTCGAGGTGATGCCCGTCACGACCCCTCCCACGTCGCTCTTGTGGGAGATCTCCTGGGAGACGACCTTGAGGACCACCGGGTAGCCCATCCTGCGCGCGACCATCACCGCCTCGTCGGGCGTCCTGGCGAACCCGCCCTCGAGCCTGGGGATGTTGTAAGCGTCGAGGAACTTGTCCGCGTCGGACTGGGACAGAAGGAGCTTCCCCTCCCTGATGGCCCTCCTGGCGATGAGCTTCAGATGGCTGCTGGGGGGCATCAGGTCGACTGGGAGCTCCTCCGGCGTCTCGTAGAGCAGGTCGAGGTTCCGCCGGTACCTGTACATGTACATGTACGTCTTCACTGCCTGTTCCGGTGTCGGATAGGTCGGAATGTTGTTCTCGGTGAATCTCCTCCTCGCTTCGACG
>JBEKJM010000014.1:0-47371 GCA_050011215.1 Nitrososphaerales archaeon | reverse complement strand
ATGTCGGAGGAGATGCCCAGATGCTTGCCCATCAGCCGGACCTGAGTCTTGTAGAGGTGTGCAATCGGAAGGAAGTCAGCACCGCCGTCTCCGAACTTGGTGAAGAATCCGAGAAGCTCTTCCGACCTGTCCCCGGTCCCGACGACTAGCAGGTCCCGCGAGTTCGCTAGGTAGTACAGTATTGTCATCCTGATCCGCGCTTGCACGTTGGCGCGCGCGAGCTTCGCGGCATCGGAACGGGTCGCAGAGACCAGGGCATCAACTAGTGGAGAAATGGCTACGCTGACCCTGTTGACCCCCCACTCGTCGGCCAGCCGGGCCGCGTCTTCTGTGTCGCTCAGTGGAGTGTGTTTCGAAGGGAGAAGCGCTGCAAGGACACCATCTCTGCCCAGGGCCCTGACGCAAAGCGCGAAGACCACCGCACTATCTACTCCTCCGCTGAGGCCGACAACTACGCCTCTCGCACCTGACTTCGCGACCACCCGTTTGATGAACGCAGTAATTCTTCTTTCTTCCCTCTCCAGGTCGATTGCTGGAAGAAGCTTCGCCATCTCCCTGGCAGAAGAGGGAGGGAGCCTTAACTCCTTTTGCGGCCGCTTAGAGGAGAGCCACTCTGCCCGAGCGCAGACCGACGACCCGGACCTTGCGGGCCCCGAGAGACCGCGCCAACTCTCGGTCAGCCGTGGCAACCATCGCATCCATCGTAATGGCTGCCGACACTATCTCCTCGTCAGTTCTCGCTCCACCACACGACACACGGGAAAACTTCTCAGCGAGCTCAAGCGCGACCTGGGCCGCTCGGCCCTTCCTTCCATCGCCCGAGGCAAGTCGCCCAAGTTCGGCCAGAACGCATTCGAGGGCCACCGGTTCGAATCTTCCGATCTTCTCCGTTATGTCTTCGAACCAGGTCGTCGGGTGCTCGACCACCGCCATGAGGAAGCTGCTGTCGAAGATGACCTTGGTCAAGGCCTACTTGAGAACGCCCGAGCCTATCAGGCGCCATCTTTCGGCAATCCTTCGACTCAGCGCTGCCCGCATGCCCGTCTCGACCGCTACCGGCTTCTTGAGGTCGACCTCAATGATGTCTCCCCTCGCCGATGTGACGACGGCCTGGGTCGATGCCGTGCCCAAGTTGAGCCTTAGGTTCTCGCCCGGCCTCACCTTCTCTACGCTGACCAGCTCAGCCAATCCGACGGCAGTCTCGAGCAGGTCCACGTCGAGGACTATGTGTTCCAGGTTCGGAGGAAGGGTCCCGGGCCTTCCGATTACACTACCGACCATCTGGTCTCCCTTGATGTAAGTGGGGTCAAGGTAGGTCCCGACGGCGACTAGACCCCCCGGCCCGACCTTATCGGTCTGTCCGGCACTCGTCTGCAGCCCTGAGATCTTGGTCACGACGGGGACATACTTTCCGCTTCTCTCCTCCACCATTCCCGGCCTTAGCTCGATCTCTTCCCCGACCTTCAACTCCCCCCTGGTGAGGCTGCCCCCCAGAACCCCGCCGGAGAGGTCTCCTATCTCGGCCCCCGGCCTGTTGACGTCAAAGCTGCGGACGACGTACATCAGCGGGTCGGCCTTCGCATCTCGCGGGGGGGTGGGGATGAACTCCTCAATCGCCTCGATGAGCGCGTCGATGTTCGTCCTCTGCTGCGCAGAGATAGGAACTATCGGGGCATCCGCGGCGACGGTCTTCTCCACGAACTTCTCGATCCCCTCGCAATTCTTCTTTGCCTCCTGGTCGCTGACCAGGTCTATCTTGTTCTGCGCTATCACGATCTTCTTCATGCCCAACATCTGAAGCGCCTGCAGGTGCTCCCTCGTCTGTGGCTTGGGGACCGGCTCGTTCGCGGCTATTACTAGGAGGGCCCCGTCCATCAGAAAGGCGCCTGCGAGCATATTGGTCATCAGGCTCTCGTGGCCCGGGCAGTCGACGAAACTCACAGCCCTCAGGAGGCGCGTCTCTCTGCCGCAGACCGGACACTTCGGGCTCGTAGAGAAGGCCGCCGGCGCAGGCGTCTGGGGGCATCTGTAGAATGCCGCGTCTGCGTACCCGACCTTGATTGTGATCCCCCTCTTGAGCTCCTCGCTGTGCGCGCTGGCCCAGACACCAGTGATGGCTTGGGTGACAGTCGTCTTGCCGTGGTCCACATGGCCGCTGGTTCCGATGTTCACCTCCGGCTGCTTCGGGAGGAGGTTGGGGGCCGGCGTCTGCTGAGCAAGCTGCCCTGACAAGAGGAATCCGCTCGACGTTTCCCCCTTTTTAAGAGTAGAGAGGCGATTATGAGGCGTGGGTTGTCTATCGGCCTACGCGACCCGGGGAAACCCTGTTCTGCCTAGTGGAATGGCTTGTTCTCATGTGTAGACTTAAGTCACATGGGCACTGCACTTCTAGTGATTCGAGATGAAGTCGGGCATATCAGCACCTACGGTCGTCTTCTTGGTCTTGATCATGGTCAGCTCTGCAGCGATTGGAGTCTTCTCCATGGTCGGGACATCGGCCCATCAGGCAGGCACGGAGATCACCAAACCGGGCTCAGTGGTCGTCGGGTCGACAAGCGGTCTGAACCTCAGCCTGTCGCTGGGTTCGACCCTGGTCAGCCCTGGTCATACGGTTTCCGTCGGTATTGACGAATGGAATACTCTCACCACAGAGAACGTTGTTTCTTCCGCCAGCGACTGGCCTCTTCATGGTCTGGCTCTTGGTCCCTGCGGGACCCTCAACCTTCCGATTGGAATCGAGATCGTCCGAGGATTCTACACGTCCTCCAACGTATCGAGCGCACGGGCCCTCCAACTGAGCGCGCCCGGGACATACTACTGCCCTGAGATCCTTTCCAGCATCAGTTCCTACGCCTTTGAGCCGAAAAGCGATTTGGCCGGGGTCGTGGGAAGCTGCGGCTCTGACCCGTGCTTCACCGAGAGTGTCAACTCGATGACAAATGTCACGGGCTACTGGACGGCCACTTCCTCGTTCAGCAACTTCACTCTGGGCAAATACACCGTGGTTGGGGGAGACGAGTGGGGAGCCCTGGCGATACTTCACCTCACCGTTGCCGTGGAGAACTCGACCGCCTCGGTCATCTTGCCTGCCGGCACCACCTTCAAGGTCGCTTCAAGCTACGATTGCGTGGCGGGCCACTTCTCGTTGAACTTCAGCGTGCCTGAACGGTCCACGCTCACCGGCGGATTCAGCGCCGGGACACCCGGCGTGACGGCGTACGTCGCCACGGCTCAGCAGGCGTCCTCCACATTCCAGGGTCACCCCTCGGCCTGGGTCTTTTCAACGGGGCTCGTGAACTCCTCGCACTTCGCAGCCGTCCTTGCTCCTGGCTCGTACGTGGTCTGGATTGAGGGCGCCGACGAGAACTGCGGCTCGCCGATAATGCCGCTGGAGATGCTGACTCGAGTCACCGTCACGGAAGGCTTCACGCTCACCAACCAGTCTGCGGAGAGCCCGCTGGTGCGATTGGAGCTAAATGGTTCGAGAATAGCCTCAGGAGCCACGCTCGGGATCATCGTGAGCGATTACAACCCGTCGACCACGGAGCTGAACCTCTCGAAGGAGTCCGCTTGGGCCTTGGACGGTCTCTCGACGGGAGGGTGCCCTTCGCTCTACTACCCCTTCGGGATCGCCGTCTTCCAGGGGAGGTACACCAGCGCGAACGTATCTCAGGCCGTGCCACTTCAAATCTTTCCGGTGGTTCCCTGCCCCCTGCTTGTCAGGTACATCACCGGATACCTGTTCCAGCCGATGAGTGATAACGCGACTGTCCTTCCAGGAACGGGAGAAGTTCCAATGGAGACCTGGGTCTCGGTTGGCGGGACGTACGGCACAGGTGGAAATCAGTCGAACGGGCTGACGCCCTTCGCGCCCGGGAACTACACGGTCGCAGCCGGTGACGAGTGGGGAAACCTGGCGTTCACCTATTTCGCTGTAGTCGCCCCGTCATAGAAGGTGGTCCGCAGAGACGGGGCATGCGACAACCCTTGACGGGTTCCAGGGATGGGAGTGCCATTCAACTCCTGGGAGCCCTATGATTCATTCCATACTTCAGTTTCATGGTCAACAGCAGAATCAGAAGAACGGTGTTCGCGCCGTTCCAAACGATTAAGGACATCAGTCCCAGGAACAGACCGTAGGCCAGCCAGAGTATCGATCCGACTAGAGATAGAAGATTGAATGACAGGCTTATCTCTTGGGCACTCCTGAGTCTCCAGACACGCACGATCTGGGGAACATATCCGAGCGCCACGAACATGCCTGCCACCAGACCAAGTATCTCAACTTCCGGCATTCTCTCTTCGAAGAAGTAAGTCCCTCAAAAAACCTTGGGGTCGTTGCTTGGCCTACTCGACAGGGGACCGGCCCTCATCAAGTATCTCGAAACGTATCCGGGCTCGCAGCGTGACAGTGGTTGTCACTGGAAACTCGACCCGGCCGCTCATCGTTGTCTCCGCTAAGCGATCGGCTCGTGCGCTACCGCGTGTGGTTCCCCGCCTCGGCCGATGCTCCGTTCGCCGACTCTACCCTGACTTCGCGCGCCGAGTAGAGAATCATCGCGGCCACCGCGAACGGAACTACTGAAGCCAAGAACGGAGCGACTGGTGAGACCCCCGAATACAGGTAGCCTGCTGCCACCTGAGACGGGAGGGAGACCAGCGCAGGAAGCAGACTGAACATCGAAAGGATTCTTCCTCTGTCGGCAGGTGGAATGGTTTCTGCTTGCATAGATGCCAGCGAAGGTGTCTGGAGCGCCGTCGCGATGGATCCAGTAACTCCCCACTCCATCAGTCCGCCAGTCGTCTTTGCTTGCGAGAAGATTATGTTGCTGACGGGGGCGGCCGCTGACGCGACTAGCACGCTTCTCCTCGCCCCGATTCGTTGAATCAGGACCACCACAGCGAGCATCAGAGCTACGGTAGCCAGTCCCGTGAAATCCACCACGATGCTGTAGTCGACCGGGCTTATTCGCAGGTAATTGACGGCGTAGATCGAAACAAATGGAGAGGCAAGTCCCGTGCCTATTCCGGCCAGAGTCACGTAGAGCAGCAGCTTCTTCACCGTCTGATTCGACCTTCTCGCAGCTCCAACTCCCGACGTGAGGGACCCACGAAGGTGTGCCAGTAGCGACTGGGTCTTAGGTGGCGCAACTAAGTAGGTTTCTTCCAGCCACTTCATCCTCAGCGAGACCCCGATGACGCCGAACAGAGCGCTTGCCAGGAAGGCAATCTTGAGGCCGTCGAGGACCCCTAGTCGGCCCATTAGCAGGCCTCCAATGGTCGGTGCGAAGATGGAGGGGGTCGTGTTCACCGCATTGAAGACCGAGAACCCACGGATCCTGTCAGAGGGCTCGATTTCGTCCATCATCAGCGAATTGAACGCAGGGCCGTACATGTTGGACACGGAAGCCAGGGTCAGAGGCACGACGAGGAGGTAGTAGGAATTGACAAGAGCAAACATCAGGGCACTCGCCACCGAGACCCAGCTGAAGACAACGATGACTCTTCTCCTTCCCCACGTATCTGCGACATAGCCTCCGACCAATAGCGAGAGAACTGTGATGCCTGTGCCGTAGGCTATCAGAAGCCCTACTGTAAAGGGCTGGGCTCCGAGAGCCGAGAAGTAAAGGGTCTGGTATGGGTTGGCTGTCGCGGCCCCGATTGACCAGACCGCGGACGTCGAGGTGAGAACCCACGCGTTCCGTGGAAGGTAGAAGAATCGTCTAATGCTGGGTTGGTGATCCACTTTCGCTGCCTTCGACGCCTCTCAAATGGCTTACATTACTGTTGTCCGGTCAGAAGAACCGCACCGCATTGCACTACGGTCGTTCTTGATGATCGCAGCTAGCAGTGTACGATTCTTGGAAGCGAGGTCCTGTCCGAGCGGCCCCCTAGAAACCGGAGTCTAAGACCTGGCGCCCTGAAGTTCAATCAAAGAGCTCCAAGGGAAACCGCTCAGCGACTATGATGGGGCCTTGCTGAGGTATCGCTTGAGATCTGCCCTGGTGAAGTAGTAGAAGAGGAGGTTCACGATTCCCACTAGGGTCAAGGGCCATGGACCCAAGATCCCAAGAATCACGTAGACCACACCGGCCCACAGGCCCAAGAGCCATGCCCACGGCCTCGCCTTCCACAGTCCGTAACCCACGGCTACAGAAAGCAAGCCGATAATGGCGAAGATTGCACTGACCGCGTACCACTCAGTGGCGCTAGTGTGAGGACCGACTCCCGAAACGAGGCCCTGAATCCCGATGATTATCACTACGATTCCCACGATGAAGTCGACCAGTATGAGGATTCTAGTACCGCGCGGTCGGGTCATGCCAGACCCGGGTGAGGGAGGAGGGGTTTGGTCAGCCTGTCTGGGCTGCTGAAAGGCCATCGGAGCCGCACAGTTTGGACAGAATTTCGCCCCAGCAGGCACCTCTTTCCCGCAGTTGGAGCAGTAGGCCAACCGACATGATTCGTCCATCAGCTTAGTTAAGCATATCCTGCCACAGTTCTGTCGGATTAGGGATCTTCCCGCAATTGCCTTGCTGTAAGGCCTCTGGATTCGTGGTCGCAGTTTTCACCCCATGACAGAGGAGGAATTCCGAGCCCGGCTCATGAAATTCATCAAATGTGGGCTCGAGAATCAGTTTCGATGAAGATTTGGAACTCTCGGAGTTATCGGTGCCGCGCTAGGACTCAGAATATGGAATCCGGGTTCATTTCTCGCACCGTCAGACGACAAAAGGCCTCACTCTTCCCCTGAATTTGACTGAGAGCACGCTTCCTCCCTCGATTGGGGAGATTGTGGACAATTTGTCCACCAGGGTTAAATACAGATTCACGGAGCCTTCTTATGAAAATAACAATGTATACGCAATCTAATGCGTATGTACGAAAACTAAGCTCAGGAATAACACTAGCACTTCTATTACTCTCAGCAATCGTCTTGCTCATCCCTGTCGCCAACGTCCACGCTGCAATATCGGGGACGCCTACCTTGGGGGCAGTGGATACGGTCCCAACCCCCACAACGTACACACAGGCTTCAACAAACATCAACATAACCGCCGGTGGTAAAACAGTCTCAGCCATCAACGGTGTCGCCCATACAGGGCTGTTCGCAATCAACTTCACTGGAGTGACATTCTCCGGTGCGCAGTTCTACCTGACAATATCGCCAGATGGGCTGAACAACATCAACACATCTGCCGGTGACGTCAGGTATGCCGGTCCATTCACAAAGTCCAACTTTGCCTCCGCCTCTTGTGCGGGAACTTTGTGCAAAGAGACCTTCGGTGGAAACGACTACTACATCGGCACCACCAGTGGTGGAGTCCCTGTGATTGAAGGTCCGATTCCCGTTAACATTTCGTCCGCCTTCAATTACATCAAGGTGTACGACGGTTCATGCGGAACTAACCCTGCCTTCTGCGGCGCAGGCGTCGCAGTAGCCGCCGGGTTTGTACAAGTTCAGCCTGGCCTCACCCTGAAGTACTACTCGGGGTACGCGGGAATACTGGAGACTGTCTACGGAGGTGGTTTCCCAGTTAGCACCTTGATCAACTTGAACTACTCATTCACATACACATCATTCGCCAACCCAGTCGTTTATACTACGATGGTAGGAAACTGGACTGGCATGATTGGCGTCAACACCGGAAGGGGTTACTTCTCGCAGTCGGCCAGCATGATTGACACCAAACAGGTGATCAATCCCCCGCCGATTCCACCAATTGCATCAGTGAACATATCAATCACTGCTACTCGCTACAATGGCGCATCAACAGTGGTGTACGCCCACACGACGTTCGCTGAAGACAGCCGGTTCATCAGTGAAGTCCTGGCATTCGATAGCGGTGGTCACAGGCTCAGTACCAGTAATCCATTCACTTTGGGCATGGCGTACGGCAACTTCAATGGATCAGCAACTATGACCTGTACAGACGACTTCGAAGTGTGTCCCCTCTTTACACAAGATGCCGTTTCTAATGGAACTCTAATCATCGCCGGCAACGAGTCGCTGGTGAACTCGGCAGTCACCTTCTTTGTCGGCTCTAACCAATATGGCGGTGCATTCATTTCGATCGGCAGCACGACTTCCAATGGGAATGGCAATTTCAATGGCACAGCGACGCTTCCTGCCCTTGCAATCGGCCTCCACCTAGTAGAGGTGAGGAACAACGGCGTCATCTACTGGTTCCAAATCTTCATCCAGCCATCGTTGGTGCTCACTCCATCGGGTGGCCCGGTTCACCAGCTGGTCAAAGTCACGGGATACGGATTCCCAGCCGGTGCCAACATCTACCTGTACTGGTATGAAATATCATACGACGGCATCTACTACAACCTCAACACCACATCAGGTGTATTGATCAACATCACTGTGCCAGCAGACGGCCACTTCAGTGGAGTTCAATTCTACGCACTCCACTCATGGGGTGGGTATCACGAAGTTGTCGCGTCGACTGGCTTCGTGAGGGATCCGGACTACGTACCAGCACTCCAAATTGCCACCACGTCATTCGACCTAACGCCACAAATAGCAGTCTCGCAGATCTCGATCAATTCAAACGTAAAGGGATGGCTTAATCTAACAGGAACAGGATTCAATCCTGAAGAAGCCTATTACGTTAGCATCGACAACGCCTTGTTCGGTGCAGGCTATCCTGGTTTCATTTCGGCAGAAAACGGAAACCTCTTCCTCAACTTCACCTCGACCGGATACCAACCGGGTTGGCACCAGGTCGAAATCTTTGTGAACTGTGACTGGGAGGAGGATGTATGCTACTCCTCTGCAGGGAGCTACGCTCCAGTCGCCTACGCCTACTTCAACGTCACAACGACAGGTTCCTACATCGGTAGCGGCAGCGGCGGCCTACCAGCCTCCGTAATCACCGACATCACCAACATCAACAACAACGTGAACACCATCCTCGGATGGCAAGCAACGATCTATGGCATGAACACCAACATCGGCACCATCAACACCAACGTGGCCACCATCCTCGGATGGGGTCCCACGATCACTGACATCAGCACTCACGTGAACACCATCCTCGGATGGCAAATCAACGCTACCACGATCAGCAGCATCAACACCAACCTGAATGGCATTAAGGCCACTCTCGCTACAATAACGGGCACTCTGCAAACCATAATCAACGACATCACTGCGGCGACAACCGCAGCCAATGGAGCAAAGACCTCAGCAGACGCGGCAAGCACTGCAGCAACCAACGCCAAGAGTTCCGTCTCGGACACAGAAACGTACGTGCTTGTTGTCGCGGTTCTCGCGGCAATAACCCTAGTCCTAGAGCTAGCAATATTAGTAAGAAAGCTGGACTAAACAGACAGCTTTCTTTCCCCTTTTGTTTTTCCAAAATCCCACTGCTTACTCCGCACCCGGACCCGACGCCGCGTGACCTGTCCAGGACTCTCAACGTTATCTAGGGCCTCGACCAAGGGTGGGGTAGGCGAGGCGCGATAGAATGAAGGCTATCATCCTGAGCGGCGGTCAGGCTCTCCGGCTGCGCCCTCTTACTGAGGACATCCCCAAGGCCCTCATCGAGGTCAAAGGGAGACCGATATCGGAGTATCAGATCGAATGGCTGGTGAAGCAGGGCGGCGTCGACTCCGTCACCTTCGCCTGCGGCTACAAGTGGCAGAAGCTGAAAGACCACTTCGGCACCAGCTACAACGGAACCGCAGTGGATTACTCGCCCGAGGAGGTGCCACTCGGGACCGGCGGGGCGATAAAGCGCGCTCTTGCCGGGCACGAGTCCGAGGACCTGTGCATCGTGGCCAACGGCGACATCGTGACCGATCTGCCACTGGCGCAGATGGTCAAGGCCCACAAGCAGGCGGGCGAGATCACGGCTTCGATGCTGGTGGTTCCCTATCGGTCCCGCTTCGGTGTCGTGAAGATCGACAAGCTTAGGATGGTCAGGGGCTTCGAGGAGAAGCCTGCGTTCCCCGACGTCTGGATCAACGGAGGCATATATGTGCTGAACCCAAGGAAAGCGATGAAGTACCTTCCAGAAAAGGGCGACATCGAAAGGGAGTCCTTCCCAAGACTCGTCAGCCATGGAGAGCTCCTCTCTTACCCGCACTACGGTGAATGGTGGTTCGTCGACTCTCTCAAGGACCTGAAGGAAGTCGAGGAGTCGATGCAGTCTGCAGAGTAGACGAAGAGTTTAATCCGAACTCGACTCCCGATCTGCCCATGAGCGAATTTGTGAAGACCGTCGAGGCTTCCAAGATTCAGCCAGACGCAATGATGACAGTCGAGGTCGGTGGCGAGGAGGTCCTCATCGCCAACGTCGACGGCAAGTACTATGCGATGGGAGCCCTCTGCACTCACGAGCTGTGGGACCTGTCAGAAGGGACCCTCGCAGACACCACGGTCACCTGCGCGGGGCACGGCACCGTCTGGGACCTAAGGACGGGAAAGGGAATCTTCGACGAGCCACTCAAAGACGAGCCTCTCTACGAGGTCAAGGTCGAAGGCGGCTTCATCCACGTGAAGAAGCGCTGAACCCCCAAATTCCGATTCATTCTCCGCATTCTTCTTATAGGCTAGACAGAGGGCCCGAATATTGAAAACGTCAGCCGGGGCGGCTGGCTCAACTCCCTTCAGGAAGCTAGGGAGCTTTGTCTACAGGCGAAGGAAGTACATCATCTTCGCCTGGATCATCGCCCTGGTGGCAGTCATGCCCATAGTCGTGAACGTCGGGAAGTCGACCTCTCTGCAGCTAGGCTCCGCTAGCGGGAGCCAACTCGAATCCGCGAAGGCTGATGCCCTAATCTCGAGCCAGTTCGCGAGGACTGTCCCGAACAGCACACTCCTTGTCGTAATCACAGGACAAAACGTCTCCTCGCTGGCGACACAGGCATTGGTTCAAAATATTCTAGACTCGGTGAAATCCGATGAGAGTGTCAAGGGTCTGATACAGAACGACAGTGAAAGCGTCTACTCGGTTCTTTACTCCACAATCATCTCCGTCAACAGGGCCGTCTACGCAACAATCGAGGGCGCCAACTCCAGCGGCGAATACCATGGTCCACAGGCGGCTGCCCAGCTCGACAGGTTCGCCGTCGGATACATCGCGAATGCCATGTCTTTCGGCGTCCGGTTCGTCAACGCGACCTTCTATCTAGGGCAAGTCCGTGGCAACTTGTCTGCGCAACAGCAACAGCGACTCTACACTCTCGCTGGCGAAATGGTGTGGAATCCGAGCGGATTCGGAGTGGGCCCGAGTCTGTCGACACTCATCGACTCCCTCGTCTCGCCTGCACGCACTCTGACTATCGTCTCCCTCGGGCTGAACCAATCCTCAGACCAGAATCTCCTTGCTATCAGAGCGATAGCCAAGACGGCACTTTCTTCGGCTGGTCCCGCGTCAGGGGTCCAATCAATACAGGTAACGGGCCAAGACGCCATTTCGTACGACTTCGGCAACTCCATTCAGGGAGACATAACGATCATCTTCGTGGCTGCAATCGTCCTGCTCATTGTCGCGACCGGGCTCTTCTTCCGCTCTATCCTCACACCTTTCATCACGCTCGGGACCATAGGAGTAGCGCTGGGAATCTCCCAGGTGTTCATCGTCGCAGTGTCGACTTTTGTGGCAAAGGTCGACTTCACCGGCCCCGCCATCCTTCTCACTATCTTGATCGGGGTGGGGACCGACTACAGCGTCTTCATAATCGCAAGGTACAGGGAGGAGAGGGTCAAGGGGTACCCGGTCCAGGAAGCAATCGAGACCTCGGTCACCTGGGCAGGCGAGAGCATAACGACCAGCGGCGCCACCGTGATAATCTCATTCCTGGCCCTTGCCGTGACCTCGGTCGTACTGCTGAGGTCCATGGGGTTCATAGTAGGGCTGGGTGTCCTCGTCGCACTTGCAGTCGCCCTTACGTTGGTCCCTGCGATCATAGGTGTCGTGGGGGCGTGGGCCTTCTGGCCCACCTCAGGAGACAGGTTCTCGCGTTACTCGGCTTCAGCGCTGTCGAAGCTGAAGAGCAAGCGGGGCTACTTCTCCCGAAGTGGCACCTTCGCAGTGAAGAGGGCGAAGCTCCTGATCATTCTGGTACTCCTGGTTTCGGTGCCTGCTCTCTACGTGTATTCGACGACCACCCCGACGTATGATTTCCTCTCTGCTGCTCCCAGCAGCCTAGAATCAATCTCGGCGTCGAACAGCCTGGCGGGGGCCTTCGGAAGCGGGAGGCTCTACCCGACCTACGTGGTCGTCACCTTCGACCACCCGCTGGTGACAGGGGATTCGTTCAACTCGACCGAGATGGGGACCATCAGCGCCATCTCCGCCTACGTGGACAGTTATCGGGACGTCCGCAACGTCACCGGGCCGACCCGGCCCTTCGGGAACCCTATCTCCTATGAAGGCCTCAACGTCTCCAGCCCGTCCGGCGCCCTGGCCTTCTCTGCAATCATGCAACAGGTCGGGCACGACAACAAGACGGCGCTGATCACAGTCAACTTCGGGATCAGCCCCCTTCAGACAGCCGCGATTTCAGACGCCCAGGCGATGCGGCAGTACCTCCACGCCAACTTCGGCCCCGCCACCGGCGTGACTGGCGTCTATGTTGGCGGTGCGTCGGGTTCCATGCTCGACACAAAGAGTACCTTTGACTCCGAGTTCGATTCGATTGTTCCATTTGTTGCCGTAGGCGTCGCACTCGTCCTCCTTCTGGTCCTCGGATCTCTCTTCCTTCCCATCTTTGCGGTCTTGTCGATACTGATGAGTGTAGTCTGGACGCTCGTCGTCACCAAACTGGTCTTCGAGGCATACTTCAACTACCAGATCCTGTTCGTCCTTCCGTTCTTCCTCTTTGTGACGCTCCTGGGCCTCGGCATGGACTACAACATATTCATCCTGACGAGAATCAGAGAGGAGGCGACGAAGGGAGGCGGCCTCAACGACGCGATCATCAGGGCCATCGAGCAGACAGGCGGCATCATTACAGCTGCCGCGATCATTCTCGCCGGGTCGCTGGGGTCTCTAATGCTGTCTAGCGACCTCCTGCTTAAACAGATGGGCTTCGCATTCGCCTTCTCGATTCTCATCGACGCTCTGGTGGTCAGGACCTACCTCGTCCCTGCGGTCATGTCGACGGTGGGCAGATGGAACTGGTTCAGTCCGATTCCGTATCTGAACAGGTCGCATTCCCTGTTCAAGCGGGACCTCTACCACCCCAGCCAACTGAGGTCGCAAGCCCGGTCGAGGAAGCGGGAACTATACGCCATGAAACAGGGGCTGGAAGCCCACGACCTTCAGTCGTGGGAGGATGTCACGAAGGCATGCCCAGCGGGGCCACGGTTGTCGCCCAGTTCAGAAGGCGAAGTCAGTCGCGAAATCCTCGAGGAGAGCTGCTACTACCTATCCCAGCTCGGCCTGTCTGACGAACAGATCGCGCAGCACTTCGAGACCGCGCCCACGCACGTCGCGAAGCTGATCAAGTCCTACTCGTCCAAGCTGAAATCAGGAGAGGTCACCGCGGGCGACATCGACAGGGTGTTCTGGGAGGAGGTGAAGAAGGAGGCCGAGGGCGACCTGAAGCTGACGGTCATCTCCGACAAGGGCTTGCACCACGTGTGGAAGTCAGAGCTCCAGAGACTCGACGGGCGCGCGCTCATGGCCATCTATGAGTCGAGCCGAGACTTCTTGGGGGCTGACCCGAACCAGAAGTTTCTCGACTACCCGTCTCCGAAGGGATACGACCCACTCGCGATGGACCGCGAGGTTCGGAAGGCGGTCGGAATCCTCGAAGAGCTGCTCAAAGGAAAGTGGAGGGAGTCGAAGCTTCAGAAAAAGTGAGGAACCCGCCCACACTTAAGTAGGGCCAGGTACGACACAACTTCGAAAAAGATTGCCGCTGGAGACGGTCGACAAGGAGAATCTCGCGAAGCTCCTGCGGTTGTTCCAAGGACGGAAGGTTCTAGTCATTGGCGATCTGATAGTCAGCAGGTTCGTCGAGGTCGAGGCAAGGAAGCTCGCACGAGAGGCGCCAGTTCCTGCGGGCGACTACGTGGGGGAAACATTCCTGCCGGGCGGAGCCGCTAATCTTTCGCGCGAACTCGTCTCCCTCGGCGCTTCGGTCAACTTGGTCGGCCTCGTGGGCTCTGACGAGTACGGGGCGTGGCTGAAAGCCGAGTTCTCGAGGAACGGGATTTCCCATGCTGGCATCGTCACGGACACCACGCGCCCCACGTCGCTCAGGACCTGGATCATGGTCAACAAGTTCCACTCGCTGAGGATTGACAGGGAGGACAGGCGCGACGCCCCGCCGGCGATGTCGAAGAAGCTCCTTGCTGAGGCCGAACCGCTCATCAAGGATGTCGACTGCATCATACTTTCGGATTACGACCGCGGCGCAATCACGAGTTACCTGATCAGCGGCGTTGTCAACGCCGCTCACGCCGCCGGGAAGATTGTGGTGGCCCAGCCGAAGATGCACCACTACCTCGACTTCTCGGGCGTGACTTACGTGAAGTCGAACATGGAGGAGGCGTCTCACGCCACCGGAATGGCGATTGTCAACGAGACGAGCCTCAGGAACATGGGCGTCAACCTGCTCAGCCGCCTCGAGTGCAGGGCAATCCTCATCACGAGAGGCGAGCAGGGCGTCACCCTCTTCGACACGGAGAATGTCACACTGTTCCCGCCGATAAGCGGAAAGAAGAACCTCTTCAACAAGGTCGGCGTCAGGGACGCCATGACCGGGATCTTCGCGATGGCTGTCGCGTCTGGCGGCAACGCCTACCAGGCGGCCGTACTGAGCGATGTCGCCGGGCAGGTGCGGAGCGAGCTCCAGAGAAACGCCTCACTCTCGCTTCACGACCT
Organism: Nitrososphaerales archaeon; assembly: GCA_050011215.1. Lineage (GTDB taxonomy): Archaea > Thermoproteota > Nitrososphaeria > Nitrososphaerales > Gagatemarchaeaceae > UBA183. The sequence goes on along the minus strand of JBEKJM010000014.1, from coordinate 32,519 downwards.
CGAGATCAAGGCACAGGAGACGGACGACTTCGTGCACAGGATAGTTCAGGTGCCGGTGAGGAGGTAGTGGAGGCAGCGCAGGAGGTCACCAGGCTGAAGGAGACCTCGAGGAACACTAGGAAGCTGATCCTCGAAAGCCTGGCAGAAGCCGGTTCGGGCCATCCAGGGGGCTCGCTTTCCGCGGTGGAGCTTCTCGTCACGCTCTTCTTTCACACAATGAAGTACGACCCGAAGAACCCGTCGTGGCCAGACAGAGACAGGTTCTTCCTGAGCAAGGGTCACGCGGCGCCGCTCCTCTACTCAATCCTCGCCCAGGCGGGCTACTTCCCGGTCGAGGAGCTGATGACGCTGAGGAAGATGGGCTCTAGGCTCCAGGGGCATCCTTCGATGGGGATTCCTGGAGTCGAGGCGCCGGCAGGCTCTGAAGGAATCGGGCTCTCACTCGGCGTCGGTGTCTCACTGGCGGCGAAGATGGACAGAAGGGCGAGCCGCACCTACGTCCTGATGGGAGACGGAGAACAGCAAGAGGGCGAGGTGTGGGAGGCCGCGATGGCAGCTTCGAAGTACAGGCTGGACAACCTCACCGCGATCATAGACCGGAATGGGATCCAGCAGGACGGCCTCACGGAGCAGATCATGCCGCTTGAGCCCCTCGCCTCGAAGTGGAGGGCATTCAACTGGAACGTCATCGAGGTGGACGGCTACGATTTCCTCCAGCTCATCGACGGCTTCGACCTCGCCGCGAATACCAGGAATCGTCCGACCGTGGTCATAGCTCACACCGTCAAGGGGAAGGGGATCTCCTTCATGGAGTGGTCCCCCCACTATCACGGGACCCCGCCTGCGAAGGACACGCTATCGGACGTGCTCAGCGAACTGAAGTGATCGATTGAATCCCATACGAATCGCTCCCTCAGTGCTCGCATGGGACCTGGGCGACCTCGGAGAGGCCGTCGAAATCTCGGTGAGGGGCGGCGCAGACCAGGTCCATCTCGACGTGATAGACGGCCACTTCGCTCCCAACATAACCTTCGGGCCCGGGACGGTGAAGGCGCTCAGAAGGCGGTGTGACCTCAAGTTCGACACCCACCTGATGGTCGACCAACCTTGGCTCTACGCCGAGAAGTTCCTGGACGCGGGCTCAGACATCCTCACCTTCCACGCCGAGGTGCTCGACGGGAAGGCCTTCGACGAGCTCCACGGTGCGGTCGCGCGCCGAGGCAAAGAGGTAGGGCTCGCGATCAAACCATCAACCGAACTCCCGGACTGGGCGATAGCGCGCCTAGACAAGGTGAGCACGCTCACCTTCATGACGGTCAACCCTGGCTTCAGCGGCCAGGCGATGGACATGTCGACGATGCCCAAGCTCGAAAGAATCAGCGCCCTCCTCAAGGAGAGGGGCTCGGGGGCAGACATCGAGATAGACGGCGGGGTAGAACCTGAGAACGTTCACGAAGTGGTTAAGAGAGGAGGAAATGTCCTTGTCGCAGGTGCAGGCGTCTATGGAAAGGGCGACCCGGTCAAGGCGATCGGGGCGCTCAGGGAGCGCGCAGAGCGCGCGGCGAGGGAGAAATGACGCTCGCTAGGCAGGCGGCCATGAGAGATGCCTACGGCGAGGCGCTCTTGGAGCTGGGTGCCTCAAATCCGAAGGTCGTCGTACTGGGCGCGGACACGACCGGCTCAATGAAATCCGGCGTCTTCGCGGTGAAGTTCCCCGCCAGGTTCTTCAATGTAGGCATAGCTGAGCAGAACCTCATGGGAATGGCGGCTGGCTTCGCGCTAGCTGGCAAGGTTCCCTACGCGGGGACGTACGCGATCTTCGTGCCTGGCAAGTGCGTCGACCAGATCCGCAACAACATCGCGTACCCGAACCTCAGCGTGAAGATCGTCTGCTCGCACGGAGGCATCTCTGTCGGACCCGACGGCGCGTCTCACCAGCAGGTGGAGGACTTGGCAATCATGAGGGCAATACCGAGGATGAGTGTGATCGTTCCCTCCGACGCGGTCTCGACCAAGGCGATCGTCAAGGCGATAGCCGACATCAGCGGGCCGTTCTATGTGAGGCTGACCAGGCCTTCGACACCGGTAGTCTACGAGGGTGGTTTCGAGTACAGGCATGGGAAGGCTACCGTCGTCGTGGACGGGTCGGACGTCGCAATTGTCGCCTGCGGGATCATGGTCCCGGAGGCAATCAAGGCGGCCGCTTCCCTCAAGGCGAAGGGGGTGGCTGCTGCCGTGGTGGACCTCCACACGATAAAGCCGATTGATTCGGAAACGATAGTCAGGTTCGCACAGAAGTGCGGGAGGGTCGTCACTGCCGAGGAGCACAACGTGATGGGTGGCATGGGCTCCGCAGTGGCCGAAGTCCTGGGCGAGTCGCGGCCGACTCCAATGAAGAGGGTCGGCGTGATGGACACCTTCGGCGAAAGCGGGCAGACGGGCGAGCTGCTGAAGAAGTACGGCCTTACGTCTTCTAACATCGAAGATGCTGTGGCACTTCTAATGCAGACAGGGCGCTAGACTTTAATAGCAAAAACCGTCGGTCGTTCTGGGATTGAAGCTCTTTCTCGACACTGCCAACCTTGAATGGATCAGAAAGCTGAACCAGATGGGTTTGGTCGATGGCGTCACCACCAACCCGTCCCTCGTCGCCAAGGAGCCCGGCGAGTTCGAGGAGATCATACGGGAAATCTGCAAGGAGGTCAAGGGTGACGTCAGCGCCGAGGTCGTGAGCACAGTCCATGACGGGATGGTCACGGAGGCGAAGCACCTCTCGTCTCTCGCCCCCAACGTCGTCGTGAAGATCCCCATCATACCCGAGGGTCTCCGGGCCACCAAGACCGTCAGCTCGATGGGGATACGGGTCAACGTAACACTCATCTTCTCAGCCAATCAGGGTCTCCTCGCAGCGAAGGCGGGAGCCTCTTTCATCAGTCCCTTCATCGGTCGGCTCGACGACATAGGACAGCGTGGGATGGAGGTGGTCGAAGACCTGGTCAAGATACGCAAGAACTACGGGTTGAAAGCCCAAGTCCTCGTGGGAAGCATCAGGCATCCCCAGCACGTCCTTGAGGCGGCAAAGATCGGCGCCGACATCGTGACGATGCCGCCAGATGTGATGGAGAAGATGATGCAGCACCCTCTCACCGACTCCGGGCTGAAGCGCTTCCTGGACGACTGGCAGAAGGCCAAGAAAGCCAGACCTTCGATTGCCGCATAGGCTGGGGCAAGTCTTTTACGAGGGGGCAATCCGAACCCTCGCATGGCTAAGACATATTCGCTACCAACACTTCCATACAAGTACTCGGACCTCCAGCCCCACATCTCGGAGAAGACGATGACCCTCCATCACACAAAGAATCACCAGGCGTACGTCAACGGCGCGAACGCGGCGCTTGAGAAACTCGACAAGTCCCGGAAAGGCGAACTGCAGATCGACGTCAGGGCAGTCCTGAGAGACTACAGCTTCAACGTCGACGGGCACATCCTGCACTCCTTCTTCTGGCCGAACATGGCTCCTCCCGGAAAGGGAGGGGGAAAGCCGGGAGGGAAGCTGGCAGACAAGATCAACCAGGACTTCGGCGGGTTCGACAAGTTCAAGTCTCAATTCTCCGAAGCTGCCAAGACCGTCGAGGGAGCAGGCTGGGCGCTGATGCTCTATGACTCCGAGACAGACCAGCTAGTACTGAACCAAGTCGAAAAGCAAAACAACATGCATCTCGTCCAGATGCCACTCATCCTCGGAATCGACCTGTGGGAGCACGCCTGGGTGCATGATTACCTCACCGATCGGCCAAAGTACATCGAAGCTTGGTGGAACGTCGCGAATTGGTCCGACGCTGACGCAAGACTGGCGAAGGTCTCAAGGTGACCTTCGCGTCCCTATTTTGCCATTCTTGAGCTGATCAGGCCGCCGAACTCCCTGCTCTTCTGGACCAGCCCTTCGATGTCATCCTCGGTGTGACACGTGGATATCCCTCCCGCATGGGAGGGCAAGAGGAAGATCCCCTTCGACATCAGAAAGAGGGCGTACCTTCTTGCGATTTCTCTCCTTTCTCTGACGGCGTCCTGCGCGCTCTTGGGGTCGACGCCGAAGTGCGTGAGGAAGAGGGAGCCCAGGCCTGTGGTGTGGGCTTCGACCCCGCTCTCTGCCAAAGCTGCATCGACTCCCGTGCGAAGTTCCCTGCCCATCTGGTCGAGTCGTGGATAGATGGTTCCGGCGTTTCTCCTCAGGTGCCTTACGGTCGAAAGCCCAGCGGTCATGGTTAGGGGGTTCTCAGAGAACGTCCCCCCTCCAATCGACACAAACCTCTGCTTCCTAGAAGGGTCGGCGAGGGAGAGGATCTCCCTCCTTCCGCAGACCAACCCAATGGGAAGGCCTCCACCTACGATCTTTCCGAACGATGCAAGGTCGGGAGTCACGCCGTAGAACGCCTGGGCGCCTCCGAGCGCGACTCTGAAGCCGGTGATTATCTCGTCGAAAGCGAGGAGCGCTCCAGCTTCGTCTGCGATTTCACGGAGCCCCTTCAGGTAGTCTCTGTCTGCAGGGATGCAGCCTCCAGCGCCGAGGACCGGCTCAAGGAATATCGCGGCGACATCGCCCTTCGACGAATTGACTGCATTCCTCGCAGCGTCGAGGTCGTTGAACCTTACTGTCCTTACGTGAGCCTGCTCTTCGTCCAGGATTCCGACGCCCTCAGGCTTGTCGAAGGGGGTATGAACCCCCATGTTCAGCTCGGTGTTGTATCCGTGCCAGCCTCCAGCCATCTTGATCACCGTCTTCTTCCCTGTGTATCCCCTGGCAAGCCTGACCAGGTACATGGTGGCCTCGGCGCCCGTATTGCAGAACCGGATCATCTCTGAACAGGGGACGGAGCGCTGGATCTCCTCGCCCAGCTCGACGGAAAGTCGGCTGCCCATGCCGTAGTGAGTGCCTCTCCCGACCTGCCTTCTCAGTGGCCCTATGACCACCAAAGGGGAGTGACCCAGCAGGAGGGCCAGGTGCCCCATCCAGTAGTCTGTGTACCTGTTGCCGTCGAGGTCCCAGATGTGCCTGCCCTTCGCCTTGCTCACGAAGATGGGGTACGGCTCGTAGAGCCTGGCGTTGTGGTTGACTCCGCCTGCGAAGACTCTCTTGGTCCTCTCGAACATCTCCCTTGACCGTGCCGTCCTCGCTTCGTATCCCGGTTCCAACGACGCCGTAGGGCCCGGCGTGCCTATTTCAAATCTGCCCCGAGGCGAAGAGTCAATTAACGACCCCTCCGCCTTACCTTCCGAGCCATGGATTTCACCATAGGCCTGGAGTCGCCCTTCAGCCTAGAGTACACTCTTGAGAGCGGTCAGGTCTTCCGATGGCAGAACAGAGGTGAGTGGTGGTACGGCGTCGTCTCGGGGGGCGTCCTGAAGGTCAAGCAGGAAGGAGACTTGCTGAGGTGCGTTTCAAGCTCGGATTTCCTTGACAGCGCATTCGTGAGGAGCTACTTCAGGCTCGACGTGGGGCTGGAGAATGTGCTCTCCTCGATAATGAAGGACGAGACGGTCGCTCTTGCGGTCCAGACCTTCTACGGGCTACGCCTAATCAGGCAGGAGCGTTGGGAGTGCCTGGCGTCATTCGTTCTCGCTACCAACTCGAACATACCCCGGATCAAGAAGATGGTTCAGGCCGTCTGCGCTAGGTTCGGCGAACCGCTCCAGTTCGAAGGAACCGAATACCACGCCTTTCCGAAGCCGGAGATCCTTTCGGAGGCTCCTCTCTCCGACCTCAGGGCCTGCGGGCTCGGCTATAGGGCCCCCTTTCTGAAGCACGTTGCGGCGTCTGTCGAAGAGGGGGTGGTCGACTTCAGCGAGCTTTCGCTGCTCGATTACGAAGAGGCCAGGAAGACCCTGCTGAAGGGGCTGCTGGGAGAGAAGCTGCTTCCGGGAGTGGGCCCAAAGGTCGCGGATTGCGTCCTGTTGTATTCCTTCGACAAGGACGAGGCGTTCCCCATCGACGTCTGGATTGCCAGGGAGGTCGTAAGGTCGTATCCCACACTTCTCGACCCAGGCCTCAGGGCGAAGCTGGCCCCCGAAAGAAGGGCGAAGATCGGCCGGGGCGATTACGACAAGATCTCCTCAGAGGTGAGGTCGCACTTCGGACCCTACGCTGGGTACGCGCAGCAGTACCTCTTCATGATGGCGCGGTCGGCAGGGTCGTAAGTCACTCTGGGGCCCTCTTGCCGGCGGTCCGCTTCCCTTCCATTCTTCTTTCGTAACGAATCTGGGCTGATCGGGTTTCTCGATTGAACGGAAGGGGCTCGCCGTGGCATTGCAAGCGTCCCGCAGGTCGGATTTGAGCCGACGACACTCCGGTGACTGTGGCCTGAGTAGGCTGACGGGTCAGCCAATGGCCGACCACTACAGCCGGAAGCTCTTGGTCCTCCAGGTCTACCAGGCTGAGCTACTGCGGGACGGTCGACCGAGGCTCGAAGATTTCTTAAGCATTCCGCACCGTGCTACTCTGAGAATCCAATCAGCACGGGAGGATAAGTCATCCCGGAGTCTACCTCGAATGGATAGGCAGCAGACGAAGAGTCGATTTCATCTGCTTCTCTTGTGCGTGTTTTGTGCTGTGGTACAGGGGGCGTTAAACACGATTCCACGCTCGAACGTGAGGAGAGGGTTATTTCTTGGCTGCTTCTCGGTCCATGACATGCCCCCTTTCTGCCTGGTCTGCTCAACTAGCCACTCGGCTAAGATGGGGAGCGGCATCGTAGACACAGCCCCTCTGAATCCCCCGAGGACAACGCTTGCCTACCCTCAAGTCCTCCAATCCATTCCAAGCCGCCATTATCTTGGTCGCCATAGTCGCTGCGGTCCTATAGGGATCCTTCGTCTGGTCTCCCACGGGAAGCCTTTTCTGAACAGGACCTGGAGCTCGTCCGAGAATGGCGGATACCTACGTCGTTCACTATTCTGAGGTCGCGCTGAAGGGGAAGAACAGGCCCGAGTTCGTGAGGGTCCTCAGGCGGAACATAGCGAGGGCACTGGCCTCCCTCTACCCTGACGTCGAATCAAGAGAAGGCAGGTTCTTCGTCACCCTGGACGCTGACCCGGCCGAAGTCGCCGTGAGACTGTCCAGAGTCTTCGGAGTCGCCTGGTTCGCAAGGGCCGTCATAGTAGACGCCGACTACGGGATGATCGAGGACGCTGTCCTTGAAGCCGCGAGGGCTTCGACAGCGCAGACCTTCATGCTCGACCCCAGGCGGGCCGACAAGAAGTTCCCAATCAACTCCATGGAGCTCGCCAGGAGGCTGGGTTCCGTTGTCGCCGACAAGACAGGAAAGAGGGTTGACCTGTCAGACCCCGGGCTCAGGATTCATGTGGACGTAATCAGAAGGCAGGCCCTGGTATACGCCGCCAAAACCCAGGGCCCAGGAGGCCTTCCCGTCGGCACCGCAGGCCGAGTGATTCATCTTTTCTCCGGGGGGATAGACTCGCCCGTCGCGGCCTGGCTGTTGCTGAAAAGGGGCGTTCGCCCCGTCTACCTGCACTTCTACCTCGCACCGACTTCGGAAGGGCCGATGCAGAGCAAGGTTACCAAGCTCGTCAAGGTCCTGTCCGCGTATGGCGGAAAGAGCACCCTGGTTATGGTCCCGTTCGCGGATTATCAGTTGGCGACCGCCGAGGTTCCGGGGGAGCTGGAGCCATCACTCTTCAGAAGGTTCATGCGCATGACTGCCGAGCGCCTCGCCCCCAGATTCGGAGCCTCTGCGGTCTCGACGGGAGACTCGCTTTCCCAGACGGCGTCTCAGACCCTCTGGAACTTAGGTGTCTTCGACAGCGGATCGTCTCTCCCAGTCCTGAGGCCCCTCCTCTCCTATGACAAGGAGGAGGTGGTCAGCCTTGCCAGGAGAATCGGGACCTACGAGCTGTCCTTGGAAGAGTACAAGGATTGCTGCGCGATCATCACGAGGCATCCCCGGACCAGGGCGAAGGCCTCCAAGATTGCGGAGTACGCCGAGGGTCTGGGCTTCGGGGATCTGATCTCCCGGTCGCTCGAATCTGCGAGTCTCGCCTCCTACAGCCCGAAGAACGAGGCGATGAAGGTCGCTCCCTTGTCCGGGGTAGTCGACCCCTAATCTGCCAGAATCAGGGTCAGGCAAAATTATAAGCGTGTGACCTTCGGGTAATTCAAGGCGATTGAGAATGGATACAACAGTCCTTCACATTGACGGCAGCAAGTTCCAGGATGAGGTCGTGCGCTCCAGCCAGCCCGTGTTGGTGGATTTCTATGCTGACTGGTGCGGCCCGTGCAAGATCATCGAACCCATCATCGCCCAGCTCTCCAAGGAGTACGAGGGCAGGGTCAAGTTCGTCAAGATAGACACCGATGTCGATCAGGAGCTCGCGGCGCAGTTCGGAATCATGAGCATCCCGACCGTGATGTTCTTCTCGAAGGGCAAGGTCGAAGACATGGTGACCGGGGCTGTGCCCGCATCTGTCTTCAAGACCAAGCTCGATTCGTTGGTCAAGAAGGCATAGGGTCCCTCGCGACCAGATGTCTTCCTGATTCTATCTGGCGGTCTCAACTCCCATGTTGGTGACCGGAAGGTGACCGGCGTGAACGGTTTTAACGGCCGAGTCGAATAGCAAGAGCCGGGCTTGGACCTCGAGAGTAGACTCGACCACATCAGGCGAGTGGGCGAGGAGATAATCACCGAAGAGGAGCTAAGGACTCTTCTCGAGACCAATGATCATCCGACAGCGTACGACGGGTTCGAACCTAGCGGTCTAGCGAACCTGGCCTTCGGAGTTCTCCGCCCGATACTTGTCGACGACATGCTCAAGGCGGGAGTCAAGATGAAGCTCTTGCTCGCTGACTGGTTCGGCTGGGTCAACGACAAGATGGGCGGTGACCTCGAGATGATCCAGACGGTCGGCAGATACCTCATCGAAGTCTGGCGCGCCGCAGGGATCGACATGAGCAGGGTGGAGGTGCTCTGGACGAGCGATGCCACCAAAAACGAGGATTACTGGAGGAAAGTCATCACCGTCGCCCAGAACTCGACCCTCGCGAGAACACAGCGGGCGATCACCATCATGGGGAGGACCACGAAGGACCTCGTACAGACAGCCCAGCTCTTCTACCCGATGATGCAGGTGGCCGACATCTTCTGGCTCAACGTGGACATCTGCCAGCTTGGGCTTGACCAGAGGAGGGCCAACGTCCTGGCCAGGGAGATTGCGGACAAGATGAAATGGAAGAAACCTGTCGCCGTCCACCACCACATGCTGATAGGGCTCCAGGGGAAGAAGGAGGCAGAAGGGTTCGACGAGAACGGCGCGATGGACCAAGAGATAGCTAGCAAGATGAGCAAGAGTAAGCCGGAAACCTCGATATCCGTCCATGACAGCAGAGAACAGATACTCTCCAAGGTGAACTCCGCGTACTGCCCCCCCCAAGTCCTTGAAGGAAACGCACTGATCGAGTACTCGCGCTTCATCGTCTTCCGGAAGATGAAGTCGCTCAAAGTGGAGAGGCCAGAGAAGTACGGCGGTAACACCGAGTTCTTCTCTTGCGCTGAGCTCGAGGACGCCTTCAAGGAAGGCAGCCTGCACCCCGCCGACCTGAAGAAGGGCGTCGGTGAGTCCCTCGATCAGATCATAGCGCCAGTCCGCAATCACTTCGAGAAGGATCCGGCAGCCAAGAAACTCTACCAATCGGTCAGATTAGCTGAGACCACCCGCTGACACGGGCACAGCGAGAAACACAATGCCCCATAGGAGCCCTCGCCCGACGAGATTCGTTGTAGATGCGATGCTGGGCTCTTTGGCCCGTAAGGCGAGAGCTCTAGGCTTCGACAGTCTCTACTATTCTGACGGCGACGATGACGGAATAGTGCAAATCGCCCGGTCAGATGGTAGGATTATCCTGACGGCCGACCGGTTGCTCGCTGAACGCGCGCGCGCAGGGAGGGCCAGCGTGTTGCTCATCACTGGGAAGAGAGACAGCAGGAGATTGGCTTTACTCCTGGTCGCCGCGAAGTCATCAGGGATCAACCTCACAAGGGGCGTACCCCTATGCTCCCTCTGCGGCGGAGATCTTCAGAGAATGCAAAGGACGAAGGTTGCAGGTCATGTCCCGCTTTCAGTCGAGAGGCGCCACAGGCTCTTCTTCAGGTGCGTGGACTGCGGGAAGTACTACTGGAAGGGGAGCCACTGGAAAAAGTTAAGGTGGCTCGAGAGAATCCTCAAGGAGGTTCCCATTGTCACTAACCCCTGAGGAGGGGCGACTCGCGGTCGCGCTCGCGAGGGAAGCGCTCGAGTGTCACGTGAATGGCAGGAAGATGTCTGCAAAGAGTCCCGCCTCAGCTCGGTTCTCCGAGGCCCGGGGCGTATTCGTAACGCTCAACACGACGGCTCCGGCCGGGAACAGTCTCAGAGGGTGCATCGGCTTTCCCTACCCGGTCAAGAGACTGGGTGATGCCATCCGAGAGGCGGCGGTCGCGGCGGCCTCTGAGGACCCACGCTTTCCGCCAGTCGGCAGGGCGGAGCTTGGTTCCATCGTCGTCGAAGTGAGCGTCCTCACCCTTCCTCGGGACCTCGATGCGCCGAGGAGGGAAATGCCCTCGCGTGTGAGAATCGGCACTGATGGCCTAATGATCTCACGTTCCTACGCCAGCGGTCTCCTCCTTCCTCAGGTGGCGACTGAGTTTGGGATGGACCAGGTTGAGTTCCTTTCGCAGGCTTGCATCAAGGCCGGCCTCCCTCCCGACGCGTGGCTTGACCCCGCCACGAGAGTTCAGGTCTTCCAGGCAGAGATCTTTGCCGAGAAGAGACCGAGGGGAGGGGTGGTCAGGGTGGCCGGCGAAGGATCATGAAGTGATAAGGGTCTACATCGGCTGCCTCGGTTCTGGACTGGGCCACGCCATCAGAATGCTCGAAATCGCGGGTGAGCTGACGTCCCGATTCCGAGACAACCAAAACAGGAAGGGAACGCTCAGATTGTGGTCAGGTTGGGCATCTCGCTGACGTCGTCGTAACACGACTTCAATCCAGCGAGAGTCAACTAGGCCCTGGCAACTCTTCGCGATCCCTGCCACGCCGCAAAGGCGCGGAAGCTGGGTGCCTTGGCATCGGGCTTCGACGCACGGGCCGAGATAGCCAGGACCGTCGAAGAGGCAGCTGCCTGAACCGGTCTTGGCTCTGCGCCACTGAAGATACCCTTGACCGTCGGTCCAGTCCGCGTCATGCTTTTAGCACATGGTGAGCCAGCCTCCATGCCGTGACGACCACCTCGTTCGAGCTTGCCCGCGCTGCGGACGTCCTTTCTGGGGGCACGACGCCAAGAGTCGAGGTCAGGGGGTGGGCAGCAAGGAAGCACACGGTCGGAGGTCTCATCTTCGTCCTCATGAGGGACGGCTCAGGATACGTCCAGGTCTCCGTGAAGAAGGGCTCAAAGGCTCCTGCAGCGTTCGAGGCTGCTAAGGGAGTTACAATGGAATCGGCGGTCACGGTGAAAGGCGAGGTCAGGGACGACAAGAGGGCTCCGGGCGGCAGGGAGATCGCCGCTGAGGAGTTCGTCGTCGTCGCGAAGGCCGACAGCTGGCCTATCACCAAGACCGCCGTAAGGTCAGCTTCCTTCCTCTTCGACAAGAGGCACCTGAGCATCAGGGGGCCTAAGGCAATAGCCGCCATGAAAATCAGGGCCGAGGTGATAGGTGCGGCATTCGACTATTTCCGTGAAAACAGGTTCCACCTCATCAGCGCGCCTACGTTTGTCCAGGCGGCGGTCGAGGGGGGGTCGACCCTGTTCTCAGTCGACTATTTCGGCAAGAAGGTGAACCTCAGCCAGAGTGCCCAGTTCTACGAGGAGGCGGCTCTGCCCGCGCTGCAGAAGGTCTGGATCTTCCAGCCTGCTTTCCGCGCGGAGAAGTCGAAGACCTCGAAACACCTCACGGAGTTCTGGATGATCGAGGCAGAGCAGGCCTTCGCTGACCAATCGGACAACATGAATGTCCAGGAAGGGCTCCTTTCCATGATGGTTGAGCGCGTCCTCGAAAACAGGGGGGCCGAACTCAGGACCCTCGGGCGGACCCTGAAGCAGCCGCCCCTTCCGTTCCCGAGAATGACGTACGACGAGGCACGGGAGATTGCTGCGAAGAAGGGCTTCCCATTCGAATGGGGAGAGGACCTCCCGACCGAGGCGGAGCGAGCCATAAGCCTCACCCAGGAGTCTCCGTTCTTCATCACGGACTACCCCCTTGCGGCGAGGAGCTTCTACCACATGACCTACTCCGACAGGCCCAAGGTCACGAAATCGGCCGATCTGATAGCGCCGGAGGGAATCGGGGAACTCGCCACCGGCGGCCAGAGGATACACGAATACGCAGATCTGATGGCGCGCATCGAAAGCCAGGACCTTCCATTCGAGTCGTTCTCCTGGTACTTGGAACTGAGAAGATTCGGCATGCCTCCCCACTCCGGTTTCGGGATTGGCGTCGAGAGAACGACGAGGTGGATCGCGGGACTCAAGCACATACGTTCGGCGAGCCTTTTCCCGCGGACACTTTCAAGGATCTCTCCCTAAGTCACGCTTATCTAGTGGAGAGAGGGTCGGCGTCTCATTGTCTGAAACTCACGACGAGCTTGAGCTGGACACCCTGCCGGGGGTCGGTCCTGCAACCAAGCAGAAGCTCAACGACGCCGGGATCCTGACGATTCTCGATCTGGCCACGTCGGCCCCGATGGACATCGCCGACGCGGTCGACATTGATATCTCGAAGGCCGTGGAGCTGAACAACAAGGCTAGGAAGAAGCTGGTCGAGATGGGGCGGCTCGAGCCAGATTTCATCAGCGCAGCCGATCTCCTGGTGAAGAGGAAGGCGATAGACAGGATAAGTACCGGTTCCAAGAACTTGGACGACCTCCTCGGCGGAGGGATAGAGACGTGGGCCATGACAGAATTCTACGGCGAATTCGGCTCAGGAAAGAGCCAGATCTGTCACACGCTCTGCGTGATGGTCCAGACGCCCCGCGGCCAGGGGGGCCTCGACGGGGGAGCCGTATACATCGACACCGAGGGCACGTTCAGGCCTGAGAGGATCGCGGAGATCGCGGAGGCTCGGGGCCTCGATTCTGAGAAGATACTCTCGGGGATAATTGTGGCAAGAGCCTACAACAGCGCGCACCAGGAGTTGATCGTGAAGGACCTCGGCAAGGTGCTGGAAGAGAAGAAGGTGAAGCTGGTCATCCTCGACAGCGCGGTCGCGCACTACAGGGCAGAGTTCCTCGGGAGGGGGACGCTCGCCGAAAGGCAGCAGAGGCTCAACAAGTTCATGCACCAACTCCTCCGCACGGCGGAGATATACAACGTGGCGGTCGTCGTGACCAATCAGGTCCAAGCCGCTCCCGACAGCTTCTTTGGCGACCCGACCAGGCCGACAGGGGGTCACGTCGTCGCGCACACAAGCACCTACAGAATATACCTGAGGAAGGCGGCAAAGAACCGCATCGCCAGAATGGTCGACAGCCCGTACCATCCCGAAAGGGACGCGGTATTCATGCTCGACGACAAGGGTGTCGACGACCCGGCGGAAGAGACAACCAGGAAGAGGTAGTTAGCCCGACAGGCGTCAGTTCTCTGGTCTCCCCTTCATGACGAGAGTCAGACATGACCGAGGAGTTATCAAGGCCACTCGAACCAACGGCTTTATAGGCCAAAATCGTCGGCCCTCGGAGTCTCACTTGAAGCGTTCTCAGGCTCTGGCCTTCGCTGTCCTGACGCTGATGCTGCTGGGCGCCCTCCCGGTGCAGCAGTCGATGGCCTCGAGTTCATATTCAGAGAAGCTGGACGTTTTCATCGCAGGTTCGAGCGCCTACTGGTACTTCACGTTCACGGGGGTGAACGGGTCCACCAAGCTAGCCCAGTTTGAGGGTTCACCCGGCCTGAGTTGGTACAACGTGACGGCGATCAGGACGACCACTTGGAAGTCTGACTTTCAGGTGTTCGGGCCGAAAGGCTACAACCTGCTTCCGGTACCCTTCATTCCATCACAGGGTCTCTTCCTCACGCTCGGTTCAGATTCGTATTCAGATGCTCTTGCCGCTGCCGGAACCCTCGACGCCTACCTCACGTCCTCCTTCGTCTCTCTGTCCAACGGGACAGGTTCGTTCGAATTCTACAGCCCCGTTTCGTTCACCACCATAGTGCCGTTGACCCTGCTGAAGCTGGTTCCATCCTCAATGGGAGGCTTCGGCGCCGCAATCGCCACCTCAAGTTTCGACAGCTCTCTTTCTCCCTTTCTGATACTCGAGGGAACAAAAGGTTCCTCCGGGTTCTCCCACAGCATTGTCGTGGGCTCGATCTCCGGCGCGGCGTTGAGTCAGAACAGGCCAAACCTGCTTGCCTACTTCGGGACTGGCGTAACCTCGCTGACCGCCGCAAAGAAGAGTTCATCTTCGACCATTCAGATTCGCGTCTTGGATGGGGTGTTAAGGTCCACGGACAATGCAAACGTGACCAACGACACCTCTCAACTCAACTTCACCGGATCCTATAGTTTGACCGTCGCACCCTCTAAGCATGTGTATGCGATCAACGCGACCGTGCTTCAGCAGCCGCTTCAGCTGCTTGCGACAAGGTACGTCGACACAGGCGTATTGCAGAAGAACCAGAACGTGTCCGTGACAATATCCCTCACGAACCTGTCAAACAAAACCGCACTGAGCGATGTGACCTTCACTGACAATTGGTGGAACCCATCGCTCTTCAGACTAGTCAGGGGCAGCTCGAGTATCTCCTTGCCCGTCGTGAATGCTAGCGAGAGCATCACGCCGACCTATGTCCTCCAGTACATCGGAAACACAACTGGGAGAGTGACGATTCCCACTGCGGCGGTCCAGTTTGCCTACACGATAGGCGGATTCACGTTTAAAGGTCGTTCATGGCTCAACCCTGTTGCGATTTCACTTGGAGAGGACGACCCCGTCCTCTACGCGTACGTCACTCCGAACGGGAACTTCACGCAACCAGTCGGCGCGAACCGGTCGCTCAGCTTGGTGGTCAAGAACGTCGGAACTTTGCCCGCACTATCCGTTATCGTGGACGGCCAGCAGACGACTGCCATCTTGCCAGGAGGCAAGACGACGGTCAAGATCTACCAGGCCGCCATGGGACTTCTAGGCACAAACGTGACGAAGACTTACCCCGTGACCTATGCCGACAAGAACGGTCATTCGTTTAACGCAACGACCAACCTGTTGCCGCTCAAATTCACCCATTCTGGGATGAAGTTGGGCTTCGCAACAGTCGTCATCGGTGCGAATCTCGCGCCAGTGAAGGCCGGGAGCACAGCGATCAACTTGACTCTCAGCTTCACCGTGACCAACACCGGTTCTGCCAACACAACCGGCTTCATAGCCCGGGTTCCAATTGCCCCAGGTCTCGGTTGTGGCGTTACCAAAGGGACTGGAATCTCGTGTAAGTCCAACGTCCTCTCCCTGAACTACGCCTTGCTTGCCGCGCAGGCGACCGAGAAGACCAACATGTCGGTCATCGTGACCGACCCCTTGAACTACTTCATTCCTCCTCTTTCACTTCAGGGAACGACCGCCGGGATCAACTTCACGGGAGAGTCTAACGCATTCGCGGTGCCAACGGGCTACGTCCTCACGAAACAGTTCAGCCCGTCCCTGCTCTTCAGCGGAGTCCATTCGACAGTAACCCTGCTCGCTGTGAACAAGGGGCCATTCTACGTATACAACGCCAGCATCAGTTCTGTGGCCGACTCGTTCGATCGTTTCTCGCCATCCGCCGTATCCTCGGCCTCTAGTAGCTCAATCGCGCCAGGAGGCAATCTCAACGTGTCGTACGGAGTGAGCGCCTCGACCAAGTACGGCAATCACACCTCTTCTGCTATCACTTCGACCTTCTTCTTCGGCGGCTGGGAGTTCTCGTTGAACGGTCTGGGCCCGTATGTTTCGGTGTATCAGCCCCTGAACCTGACGCTCACGACGACGCCCTTGGCCCCGACAGAGGGAAAGGACTTCAATTTCGTCTTGACGATTCACAACCCCACCGCGGTCACGGTCTCCAGTGTCCTCTTCACGCTGCCGGTCCAGTCAGGTCTGACTCTGTCGCATTTGAGCAACGCCACAGTCCTTAACGGCGTCCTAACGGTCAACATTACGTCGATCCCGTTGCATTCAGACTACAGCGCGACAGGCGTGGCGGTCGCCAGCTCCGATACGACCGTTTCACTTGACAAGGCAAAGTTGACCTTCGTGTACGGAGGGGTGACGATCGATGGTACGACTCAGACGCAGGGAATAACCATTGGAGAGAACGTGACGTCGAGGTATCTGATTCCGATAGCGGTAGCCTTCGTCGCCCTGCTCGCGGTGGCCTTCTATGTGAGGAGAATGGCCCGTACTACCGTTCCAGCTTCCCCGAAGTGAAGTTCTCGAACGCGGTCTTGGCCGCTGAATAGGGCATTTGAACGGGCGGGTGCTTGAAGCAGAAAGCAGAGAGGCTTGACAGCTGACCTCCCACTCCCCGGTCCAGGGCGATCCTGGCGCCTCGGATGGCGTCAACCATGACGCCCGCGCTGTCATAGGCGTCCACGACGTGGAGTTTGACGTCCATCGTCACAGGTGTGCCGCCGAAGTAAGTCCCCCTCAGCCAGATGTAGCAGACCTTGTCGTTGTCGAGGAAAGGCACGTAGTCGCTCGGCCCGATTCTGGTGGGTATTGCGTATGGCGACATCGCGCGGACAGCGCTCGTCTTGCTCTCCCTCTTGTCCTTCAGCCTGGTCTCTTCGAGCATGTTCAGGAAGTCGGTGTCCCCGCCGATGTTGAGCTGGTATGTCTCTTCGACCTTGACTCCTCTGTCTACGGCCATCTTGACTAGAGTCTTGTGAAGCACGGTCGCGCCGACCTGGCTCATGACGTCGTCCCCTGCTACTGGAACCTTTGCCTTTGCGAACCTGCTTGCCCACTTCTCGTCTGACGCGATGAATACGGGGATCGCGTTCACAAATGCGACCTTCGCCTCGAGGGCCGCCTCAGCGTACTGATACGAGGCGGCAGTGCTACCGACCGGAAGGTAGTTGATCAGGATATCGGCACCACTCCTTTCCAGTTCTTCGGCGATAACAGAATCCTTCTGACCCGAAAGGGGAATAACGTCCTTGAGGTACTTCCCTATTCCGTCGAGGAGGGGCCCCTTCATTACCCTAACACCCAACTTGGGAACGTCGCATATCTTGACCGTGTTGTTGGGCGGCTGGAAGATGGCCTGGGAAAGGTCTCTGCCGACCTTCTTTGCCGAGACATCGAAAGCAGCGACGAATTCGATGTCTTCCGGGGTGTATCCCCCAACCTTCCAGTAGGTCACTCCTTCGTCCTGACCCCTCTTCGAGTAATAGTGAACACCCTGAACAATCGCCGAGGCACAGTTGCCCACGCCAGCGATTGCGACCTTGATCTTCGCCAATCTTGATTTATGCGGCAAGAAGTGTTCGTCTTAAAACGTTTGGGCTGAGAAGTCATGAGGGTGTCAATGTTCTAGGAGAATGGGTGAGCGATCTCCCTGACATGAGCCTGCCTTGCCTCCCGCGTTATCCAACAAAGGAATTAGCACGAAGCGCGATTCTTCACATGAAGATGGTGCTCACCTTCACGTTCTGTAAATAATCACTCCCCTCCAGTGGCTGTCGTGGAAGAAAGATCCGCGGGAGCCGTCGTATTCAGGACGCCCAAGAAAGGGACCAGGCTGTACCTGCTCCTCCTGAACGCGGGCAGGTGGGACTTCCCGAAGGGC
This sequence comes from Nitrososphaerales archaeon, assembly GCA_050011215.1. Classification (GTDB taxonomy): domain Archaea; phylum Thermoproteota; class Nitrososphaeria; order Nitrososphaerales; family Gagatemarchaeaceae; genus UBA183. The sequence continues at coordinate 14,719 of JBEKJM010000014.1, read as the reverse complement.
AATATGGAAGAGGGCGAGACCGAGGTCCAGACGGTCATCAGGGAAGTGGAAGAGGAGACCGGACTGAAGGGAGTCACCTTGTTGCCCGGGTTCAGGAAGGTAATCGAGTATTTCTACAGGCGGGACGGCAAGAACATCCACAAACAGGTGTTCTACCTGCTGGCCGAAACGACCGATGACAAGGTGAAGATCTCGTTTGAGCATCAGGGTTTCCGTTGGTTCACATACTCCGAGGCAGTAGCCCGGGCGTCATACGACAACACGAAAATGCTCCTTGCTGAAGCTAACAGATTCCTGTCGGACGCTAAGGGAAAGCTGTCGAAACCTCAGAACTGAACAAGCGGGTGCGGCTCGGCCAGCTTGACGACCTTGATGTAGTGGTAGCCTGGCTCGTCGGCCCTCCTGACAAAGGCGGTCTCCGTGATCTTGTCGTAGGAGTACCTCACGAAACCTGTTGGAACGACTTCACTTCGCGTGTAAAAGAAGATAGACGCCTCTTCGTAGTCGTCTATTCTGGCGAAGGTCCCGATCACCCAAGCCGAACCCTCCTTGAACGCGAACAGAGGAAGCGGTGGCTCCTCGAAAAGGGTCTTGTACGCCCCGACCTTCACTAGGCTCGGGACGTTCTCGACCTCTACTGACATGAACTTGTCCGGGAATTCCTTAATGCCTGCCAGCTGCCCAGGCATCTTTTGGACCCTGATGACGGGTGCGTACAGGTATGATGCGTTGTTCGCCGTTGGGACCAGCTGGACCTCCTCGACTTCGCCGGCAATTCGGTATGCGAGGAACTCGTCGACCTTCTCGGAGTCGAAGAAGTAGAAAACAGGCGTCCCCATGAAGAGATCTGCCTGAGCCGCGATCCTAGTGGCTCGCCCCTGCCTGAACGCAAAGAGCGGAAACGGAGCACGCTCGAGGAAGCAAGAGAGCCTACCCAGTTCGAGGAGTGAATCAAGCCCGACGTAACAGGCGCCGCCGATCCTTTGTTCCTCTTTTCTAGGCAACTTGGGCGTGCCCTTCTCCTGTCCGTTATAAGGTTGAACGGACAGAAGGTCAGATCTTACCCCAAATACCAATGCTAGGAGGAGTACGGGCGTGCGTGGCTGGCGTGACGAGACTCGTGCAGATCTGAAGGATGCAGAGGACAGAATCGTCGCCCTGATTGCAGAGGTATCGGGTGAACCGACACGAGGGCAGGTCCATTCAATCTGGCGAGCCTACCTCGATGTCGAGAAGAGCGTGGTGTTCATCAAGGTCGAGATCGACGAGGAGAACCCAGGGAGGTTTGTGAAGGCGAAACAGTATTCCGTTCCGGACGAGAGACAAGCACTCCAATTCGCTCTCAGGAATCTCAGGAAGGGCTCGGAGAGCTTCGCTTTGGGCGATTACAGGAGTTCACTTCGCGAGCTCCGTGAGGCCAGGAACTACCTGAGGCTGATTCTCAGAGCAAAACGCAGGGTCAAGACGAAGGAGGCGAAGGCTTCCCGGACTGGCTAGCCTCTGAATCGGTCTTCTTCTTGGTGCGCGGCTTCTTCGGGGCGGCTTTCTTCGCTGGCTTCGGCTCTTCTGGCACCTTCTCGGGTACTGGCTCTTCCTTCTCTTCGGGGCTTTCCTCCTTGCCTGGCGCCTTTGCGGCTTCCTCTTTCCGTTTCTTCTCCTCCTTCTCCTCCTCCTCGCTGAGTTCTATCTCTTGGATCGTAAGTTCTTTTCCGGACACGAAGACGCGATACTTCTTCTTGACCCCTTTCATGTACATGAATCGCTTGATGTACGTCTTGACGTGCCTTGGTCTGACTCCCTCCCTGATTGAACCATCCTCCATTTCCAGGGCGTCGCCCGAGACCGACGGCTTGACTCCCACCCTTGGCTCAAGGAACGCTGCCAGCTCCTCTCCCTGGTCCTTGATGGTACCGAGGCTTATCTTCAAGTCGGCTTACCTAGTCGTTTCTGCGGTTATAACGGTTGTTACTATTTCCCGCGTCTTCTGGTTCTTCTCTGATACGTCCTGATTGCCCTCATCAGGTCGATCTTGCGAAAGGCTGGCCAGAAAACGTCCATGAAAACGAGTTCTGAGTAGGCACCTTGCCAGAGCAGGAACCCACTCATCCTCTCTTCACCCGAGGTTCGAACTATCAGTTCGGGCTCCTGGTTCGGGAGGTATGATGTGTAGAGCCTCCTCCCAATCGTCTCTTCGGTTATCTCCTCAGGCGCAAGCCTGCCCACTTTCACTTCTAGGGCGACAGCCCTTACCATGTCTGTAATCTCGGCCCTTCCTCCGTACGCCACCGCGATGTTGAGGTAGTGGTCCACAAACTCTGCAGTCTTCGCTTCTATCGCCGAGAGTAGGTCGCGGATCGAGCTCGGCAGGAGCTCGAGCTTTCCGATGGCCCTCACCCTGACCTTGTATCTGATGATCCTCTCGTCCGAAACGAGCCTCGCGAGCCTGGCCTCAATCAGGACGAAGAGCTCTCTCAGCTCTTCGGGGGTCCTGTCAAGGTTCTCGGTCGAGAGCACATAGAGCGTGATGGTCTTGATTCCCAGCTCGTGGCACCAATCCAGGAGTTCCTCCGCTCTGTTGGCCCCTTCCTCGTGTCCGATTCCATTCGCGAGACCCTGGTTCGCCGCCCATCTCCTGTTTCCATCGAGTATGATTCCGATGTGGGAAGGGACCGTCTGAGTTTCAATCTGCGCCTTGAGCCTCCCTTCGTAGAGCCTGTAGGCGCCGACCGCGCGGAGTACTGAATCCAGCATGGGCTATTCTCTTTCAGGGACGCCCTTGGTCCTCACCCTGGGATATATTGCGGTCGTCAGAATGAAGATTGCTGCCAGGCTCACAAAAATGTAGGAGATCAGGAGGACGGTCGATTCCGCGGTCCCTTCAATTAGGAACTGCGAGAAGGTCCGCACTGGGAAGTAGAATAGTGCCAGCATCACCAGCACGAACCCGTCCCGTCTCCAGCGTATGCTCTCCCAGACAACGTGAGAAAGGAGCGCGCCGGTCGCATAGATCGCGATTCCCACCCATACAAGGTTTAGGCTCCCGCTGATCAACTGCCCTGCGTTCTGCTGAGCACAGGACGGCACGCTACCGCCCGTCGAACACGCCTGACTGACCATCGAGCCGTAACCCGTGAAAACGGCGACGACGACAACTAGGACGCTGGCCACCATCGAGAAGAGCCTCATGTACCCAGTTGGCCCTCTCTGCAGCACTCCTGCGACCGCCCTGTCTATGTTGAACCCCCTGATGAAGAACGCCCCTCCGAGTATCAGTAGGGTGGCGAGTTCCGCGTCGAGGGAATGACCAGACACAATCAGAATCCCCGCGAGGATGAAGATCAGGCCTGGCACCCCAAGGGCCCATCTTGAGTAGTGGGTGTCGAAGACGAGCATTCTCAGATATCGTCCGAGGATCTGATAGGTCTCCTCGACTCTCTGGCTGTGTTTGACCGTAACCCTCTGTACTGAGACGATTGGCTTGATGCTCTGGATGATCGGAATCACCTTCTCGTCCTCCCCGCCGTCCGAGACCAGTATGATCCCGGTATACTCGGAACCCTTTGTGACGCTCTGTATTTCCATCCCAATCCTTCTGTCGGCGTCGAAACCTCTTGCTGCGTCGCCGCAGACAAGTGCCACCTCACACGCTATGCCCTCGGCCGCCAGCTCGTCGCATTTCTTGACAGCCGCGAAGATCGTGTTGGCGTCGGCCTCTTCCGGGTCTGCCATGACGAGCTTCGTCGCCGCTGCGAGGGCCGCATCTCTTCCCACGACGGGGGTCTGAATCTTCGTCTTCTCTCCGAGGTCGTCGTCCCTGTCGACGCAGAGTATCAGAAAGCGTTCGGGCTGGCTTGACATAGCCGTCAGTTCTCCAATGGCACGTAACGATACTTAAGCATAGACCTGAAGAGTCACGCGTATTTCGCCGCCCAGATGGGCTTGGGGGGCGTCCCGCAGTTCAAGAGATGGGAAGGGTCCTCCGCAGGACGCTCAGGGAGCCTACCTTTGAATGATCATTGAGACAGCGTTTCCTCCGCCCAGGCAGGCGGTCGCCAGCCCTGTGTCCTTCTGGTTCCTCCTAAGATTGTAGATCAGTGTGGTGAGGATTCGGGCTCCGCTGCAGCCTAGTGGGTGACCCAGTGCTACTGCTCCGCCGTTGATGTTGAACTTCTCGTCCGGAATTCCGAGTTCTCTCCTGACGGCGATTGATGCCGTAGAGTAGGCCTCGTTGTGTTCGAACAGGTCGATGTCGGCGACAGTCATCCCGGCCTTCTTCAGCAGAGCCTTGGTGGTGGGGATGGGCGCCTCCATCACGCGAGCGGGCTCGATTCCGCCTGTTCCGTAAGCCACGATCTCTGCCAGCGGCTTCAGTCCCAGCCTCTCCGCAGTCTCGTCCGAAGCCACTACGACCGCCGAGGCCCCGTCGCTCAGTTGGGACGAGTTGCCTGCGGTGCAGACGCCTCCCTCCTTGAAGACAGGCTTCAGCCTTCCTAGTTTCTCCATCGTAGTGTCTGCTCTGACGCACTCGTCGCTGTCGAACTCAGTGTCTTCGCCGTCCTCTCTCTGGGTGTTTACCTTCACGATCTCCTCGTCGAAGAGCCTGGCCCTTAGCGCCCTTGCCGCCTTCATCTGGCTTTCGTAGGCGAACTCGTCAGCCTCCTTTCTCGTGATTCCATACCGCTTGGCGACGTTCTCACCGGTCATGCCCATGTGGTAGTCGTGGTACGCTTCCCAGAGGCCGTCAAGGATCATCGCGTCGAGGATTCTTGCGTCACCGAGCCTCACTCCCCAACGTTCGCTTCGGACGATGTGGGGTGCGTTGCTCATGCTCTCCATCCCGCCAGCCACGATCAGGTCCGCGTCCCCGGCCTTGATCGCCTGGGCGGCCAGCATTACGGCCTTCAGGCCGGAGCCGCACACTTTGTTGATTGTCACAGCGCCGGCGCCGAAGGGTACCCCTCCACCTATCGCTGCCTGCCTGGCTGGGTTCTGGCCCAGTCCGGCGGAGATGACGTTGCCCATTATCACTTCCTCGACTTCGGAGGGGGAGGCATTCGCCCTGCGGATGGCCTCCCGGACAACGATCGAACCTAGCTTGGGGGCGCTGACTCCGACCAGACTCTTCCCGAACTTCCCCGTGGCGGTCCTGCAGGCAGAGATGATTACTGGTTTCCTCATTCTGGCTGGGGTCGTCATGCGTCGATAATAAACGGAACGTTAGTTTGAGAAGCCGTATCCCTAAATACCTTGAGTTTTGGAGGCGACTTGCTGACTATGAAGCCCCAAAGCAAGATCTGGATGAACGACAGGTTCGTCGACTGGGACGATGCGAAGATACACGTCCTGACACACGGCCTGCACTACGGCTACGCGGTCTTCGAAGGGATACGGTGCTTCTCCACTCCAGAAGGCCCTGCAATCTTCAGGCTGCGAGAGCACATGGAGCGGTTCCTCAACAGCGCAAAGATCTACATGATGAAGATCGACTACTCCGTGCGGGAGCTGAACGACGCCTGCGTTGAGCTGATCCGGAGGAACGGCATCCCAGAGTCATACATCAGACCGATCGCGTACTCGGCCTACGGCGAAATGGGGCTGAACCCGATGACGAGCAAGATGTCCATCGCAATCGCTTCATGGGAGTGGGGCCCGTACCTGGGCAAAGACGCTGTAGACAAAGGCGTTCGTGCAGCCATTTCGAGCTGGATCAGGGTCGACCCGCGAGCCCTCCCCATACAGGCCAAGTGTTCGGCCAACTACGCCAACTCCGGCCTCGCGAAGATGGAGGCGATGAAAGCGGGGTACGACGAGGCGATAATGTTGAACAGCAACGGGATGGTCGCCGAGGGGCCGGGGGAGAACATCTTCCGGGTCAAGGACGAGGTCCTTAGCACTCCTCCCGCGAGCTCGGGCATATTGAGAGGAATCACCAGGGACACTGTCATACAGTTTGCCCGCGACCTGAAGATGAGTTTCTACAGGAACGACATGACGAGAGAGGAACTCTACACGGCAGACGAGCTCTTCTTTAGCGGAACCGCTGTCGGGGTCGCCAAGATTCGGGAAGTCGACGGCAGGAAGATCGGGAACAGCGCCTTCCCGACGACCGAGAGACTCCGGAAACTGTATGAAGGAACGGTCCACGGGAAGGTCAAACGCTACTCAAAATGGCTGACTTCGGTCAAGCCCTAAGCTAGGCCTTCACGAACCCTTCGATGTCAAGGATCGTCCCATGGCACTTCGCCGGTGCCCTGAACTTCGGGACGACCTCCGAACCAATCTCTAGTCCGGTCCCAGTGGCGAAGTGAATTAGGCCTCCGGTGACGCCCTTGAAGACGATGAACGCGAAGGTCTTTGGCTTGGCGAGCCGGTTCCCTTCAAAGTCAATCCTGCTTTCGGTCAGAGCCGCGACCACTCCTTCAGGGCCAACCTGCCTGAAGCGTTTGATTTCGCGGTAGCACTCGATACAGTAGACCTTTGGGGGAATGTACTTCTTCCCGCAATTCGTGCATTCGGAGGCAAGGATTCTACCTTCCCGAAGACCGCGAAGGAACTTCTCCCCGGCCACCCCTGCCGTGTACTGATAGTGGAAGGGAATCTGGTCCGTCCAGGACCTCAGCTTTTCGACGCTCGTTATCCTCTCTTTCAGTGACATCGTCATCGCCTCGGCCTGAAGTACCTGATGTCGGTTATGGCCCCGGTCCTCTGCGACTTCGGTTTCCAGACCGCCTCCACCTTCATCCCGACTTCGATCCTCCCGGGCTCCACTTCGCCCAGAAAGTGGAGCATCCCCATCCCGGGGGACGCTCCGTCAATGTCGACCACAGCGATCAGAACAGGCTTCTTCCTTCTGCTGGCGTCGTTGTTAACGTAACTTATCGAGAACGTGTTCACGGTCCCTGTGTCCCTTACCCTGACCCATTCGTCAGTGGGCACGAAATCCTCCTCGCAGTACATCCGCGGAGGTATCATCGTCCGACCGCACTTGTTGCACTTCCGCGCCCAGAGTTCCCCTTCCTTCAGCCCATCAAGGAATCGGCTGATCGCCACGCCGGAGGTCCAGGAGTACCTGAGCACCGTATCGAAGTGCGTGACTAGAAACTTGCCCGCTTCGAGGTCCTCGAGGTGTATAGCGGTCCCGGGGTAAGCGGTGATCTTTGAGCTCATGCTCGCTTCAGTCCTCTCCGGCAATCACATTTCAAACTTTCCTAACCACTCCCAGTCGTCTCGCGAGCTCTACGTAGTACTGAAGTGACGCCGGGTCGGCAAGCGCGCCCACGCTGACCGCCTTGGCGGGGTCGGCCCCCATGAAGATCTTCTTGATCGGCACTTCCAGCTTCTTTCCGTTAAGGGTCCTGGGGACGGAAGGGACCTGGATGACCTCGTCGGGCGAGTACCTCGGGGAGAGGTCTGTCCTCACCTTCGCCTTGATCTTGGAGATTAGGTCTTGGTCCAGCTCCTTTCCTCCCGAAGTCACCACAAAGAGCAACAGCCGAGGAGGCCCCCCGGGAGTCTCGAGATCGACGGCCACGCAGTCGGCGAGCTCTGGCATTGTCTCGACGACCCGATAGATCTCGCTCGTCCCGATTCGGACTCCCATCCTCTTGATTGTCGCGTCGGAACGCCCGTAGATGATGCATGTCCCTCGTTCTGTCAGCTCGATCCAGTCGCCATGCCTCCAGACCCCGGGGAAGGCTTCGAAGTAGCTTTCGCGATACCTGCTCCCGTCTGAATCCCCCCAGAGGTACAGAGGCATGCTGGGCATCGGCTTGGTGATCACGAGCTCGCCAACCTCCCCCTTGACGGGCTTCCCGTCTTCGTTGAACGCCTGCACGTCTGCCCCGAGGCACCTGCACTGAATCTCGCCGGCGTACACTGGGAGAATCGGGCACCCACCCACGAACGGCGTGCAGACGTCAGTTCCGCCGCTAATCGAGGCCAGCCAGAGGTTCTGCTTGACGTGCGAGTACGTCCACCTTGATGCCTCCGGAGAGAGCGGGGATCCTGTTGACCCGACTCCCCTGAGCCCCTCGAGCCTGTGGGTGCTGCGGGGCTCGATTCCAGCCTTCATGCAGGCTCCGAGGTGGGCTGCGCTAGTGCCGAGGAAGGTCACGCCGTTCTTCTCCGCGAGCGTCCAGAGCGAGTCGGCGTCTGGGAAGGAGGGGTTCCCGTCATAGAGGACTATCGTAGTTCCCAGCAGAAGTCCCCCGACGAGGTAGTTCCACATCATCCAGCCCGTGGTCGTGAACCAAAAGAACCGGTCGTCGGGCTTCAGGTCGTTGTGGAGCGAGAGGACCTTCAGGTGCTCCAGAAGGATTCCGCCGTGTCCGTGCACGATCGGCTTCGGCAGTCCGGTGGTCCCCGACGAGTAGAGGATCCAGAGGGGGTGGCTGAACGGCACTCGCTCGAACTCCAGCCGCTCCTTCCCCCTGATCATCTCGTCCCAATCCACAGTCTTCTTCAGACCTTCGGGTGCCTCGGAACCGGAGGCCAGCACCGTCGCCTCAAGCGTGGGGAGCGACCCAACGATGTCTCTGAGCGCCTCCCTCCTGTCGAAGCTCTTCCCTCCGTACCAGTAGCTGGTCGAGGCCACTAGCACCTTGGGCTGGATCTGCTTGAACCTGTCCTTCACGCTGGGCGCCCCGAAGTCTGGTGAGCAGCTGGACCAGACTGCGCCGAGACTCGCGGCCGCCAGCATCGACACGACGCCTTCGGGTACGTTGGAGATGTACGCTGCCACTCTGTCGCCCTTCCTGACGCCGAGCCGGCCCAAAGCCGCCGCTGCTGACGCCACCTGCCTCCTGAGCTCGGCCCAACTGATCTCCCCTCTTACTCCCGCTTCATCGACGTGGACGATTGCGGGTCCGGCAGAGATGTTGGTCCTGAGCGCGTGTTCGGCATAGTTCAGCGTCGCCCCTTCGAACCACTTCGCTCCGGGCATCCGGCTGTCGGACAGCGCACTGACATGCTCCGAACCCGATAGGACGCCGCCGGAATCCCAAACTGCCTCCCAGAACTGGCCGAGGTTCTCCACCGACCATTTCCATACGTCTTCGTAGGCAGCCTCTCCGACGGACTTGCCTTCGAAGTAAGAATCCACGAAGCGCGTGATGTTGGCTCGTCTCTTCCAGTCTGCATCGGGCTCCCAGAGCGGGACGGGGTGCTTCTGGGAAGCCATGAGCCGGCTACCTCTTCATCGTGATTACGGTGCCGACCTGCATCAGGTCGCCCCAGGCCTGGGCGAGCCCCCTGTTGACCTCCTTCTTCACCTGCCTCTTCCCTGCTTCGCCTCTGAGCTGCCAGAAGAGCTCGCAGGACTTCATCATCCCCGAGGCCGCGATTGGGTTCCCGACGCCGAGGAGCCCTCCTGAAGGGTTGATTGGGAGGTCGCCGTTCCTCTGAGTGACGCCCTCACGCGTCAGTTTGGGCGCCTCACCTTTGCCTGCGAGAAGAAGCCCTTCCATGTGATGAAGCTCCTTGTAGTCAAAGGGGTCGTAGACTTCGGCGAAGTCAATCTGCTTTCTGGGGTTGTCTATCTTGGCCATCCTGTACGCCATCCTTGCCGCAGTCTCCACGTAGCTCGGGTAGTACAGGTCCCTGTTCGTCCAGTACTGCGAGTCGACGTTCCATCCGACACCGTCGATCCAGACCGGGTCGTCTGTGTACTTCCGCGCCACATCCTCGGATACGAGCATAAGCGCCGCAGCTCCGTCCGATGAGGGTGAGACGTCGAGCCTCTTCACGGGCAGGCAGATTGGCTCACTCTTCATTACGTCGTCTACAGTGATTCTGGCGGGCAGCTGGGCGCACGGATGGTCCATCGCGTTGCCCTTGTTCTTCACGGACACGAGCGCTATGTCCTCCTCTGTGACCTTGTGAATCGCCATGTAGCGCCTCATCTCGAGCGCGAAGATCCACAGAAGCGTCACCCCAAGGGGTCTCTCAATGGTGTGGTCGAAAATGCTCCAGAATGCGTACTGCGGATGAGGATGGAGCGGGGACATCTTCTCTTCTCCCACGACAAGACAGGTGTCGAAGAGTCCTGATGCGACATGCCACCAGCCGGCCGCCGGCACGAAGACACCGGTCCCGCCGCCCACGTACACCCTGCTGTACGGCTTGTTCGTCCCTCCGGCTCCGTCCATGAGGTACTCTCCCTTCATGTGAATCCCGTCGAAGGCGTCTGGGGCTGTACCCAGGACGACGGACTCCACATCCTTGATCTCCATCCCGGCTGAATCGAGGGCCATCCTGCTCGCTTCGAAAGAGAGCTCCCTGCCAGTCTCCAACATCCTCCGTCTGAACTTCGTCATCCCGGCCCCTATGACTGCTACTCTCTTCATCTTGTCAGTTCACCATCGACAGCGCGATCGCTGCTCCCGTTGCTGTGGGGTTTCCGCGCCAAGACACCGCCAGAGCCTTCTTCGCTCTCTTGACTTGGTTGCCGCCCGCCTGTCCTCTCATCTGCAACACGCACTCGAGCACCTTGTGCGAGCCGTTCGCCTCGATCAGGTACCCCGTGCCTAAGGACCCTCCGCTGGGGTTGAGCCTGCGGGTTCTCTCCTCTAACATCTTCATGGCAGACGACCTGCTGATGCCGAGAGATATCAGGTGCTGCACCAGCTTGTATGAGTAGGTATCGTCCACCTCGAGGATGTCGAACGCGTCGACATTCCTGAATCCGGCTTGCTTCTTCACCGATTCGTAAGAATCCCTCGCGTACTTCGCAAACTCCGTCCCGCCTCCCTCGAACCAGGGCGTCGACGAGCGCCAGGCCAACCCGTCGATGAACACGGCTTCCTTCTTGTTTCTCCTTATCCAACGCTCGGAAGCGAGCACTAGTACTATCCCGGCCTCCGCGTAATCTGACCTGTCGTACCTCCTCAGCGGCGCCGCAATGACCTCAGCCTCCCCGATTTCAGAAAGCTCCAACCTGGTCCCATAGCTTGCCCTGGTGTTCATCGTCGCCTTCTCTTTCTCGGTCTTCACGGCCAGGCTCAAGTCGTCTCTTCCCAGGCCTGTACTCTTCATGAATGCACTCATCTCGAGGCCCGCAAGAATGTCCCCGTTGACCCCTGTGACCCTATGGAATTGAGGGTCGAGCGCCAGGTTCTCAACGCGAGCCTTTTCGAGGACGTCCGCTACCTTGCTGTGAGCTTCTACGGAAACGACTTCTGCGATCCCTGATCGGATGTGCATCACTGCGTGCCCGATGCCGATTATCCCGTCGGCCGGGACAGTGCAAACAGGCCTCCTCGCCCCTCCCACCTGGTCGGGAACCATTTCGTCGGCGATGCTCCAGCCCTCCCAAAGATCCTCTGTGCAGCAGATGAACGAGCCAATCTCTTTCCTCGGGTCTATCTGGGCATCTCCGTACGCCTTCGAGGCAGCTTGGTACATCAGTTCCCTGGCCGACAGGTCTGTAATCGCGGGCCGGAATCCCTCGTAGCCTACACCTATGATGCCGACCCTGTCTGTCACGGCGTCGTCCCTCCCGGAGAGGCGATATTATTCGTTTGCTTGAAGAAGCCCATCTCCCTTCAACAACGCCACAGTCAGTCTCTTGGCGATTTGGGCTTGATATCTCACGAGAACCGTTAAATGCGTCTCGCAAGGGACGCAGCGATGGCTCTCCCCTTGCCCTTGTTCAACGCCGAGCACAAGGTCCTGCTGGAGACCTTCTATCCGTCGAATCACGATGAGTATTCGGAAATCCTTGCCTCGCTGGGTGGGTTTATGGAGAAAGAGATCATGCCACTTTCTCCAAAGTTCGACCTCGGCCAGGAATCAATCGCGCCTTTTCGAAGGCGCTTGCTCGAGAACGGGATCTGTCAGATACCGTACCCGCCGGAATACGGCGGGCTCGGTCTCCCCTTCTCAGTCTACGCAAACGCCATAGAGCTTCTCGGTGCTGCCGACGCGTCGATTGCGCTAAGCGTGGAGATCCACAACGCGGTCGCAGAAGGTATCTTCAGGTTCGCCAGCGATGAGCAGAAGTCCCGTTACCTCCCTTTGCTCGCGTCCGGAAGGAAGCTTGCGTCGTTCAGCCTGACTGAACCGGCTTCGGGTTCAGACGCAAGGAACGTCAGGACTACGGCGAAACTATTGAACGACGAGTACGTCATCAACGGCTCGAAGACGTTCATCACAAACGCGGGAGAGGCCGATCTCTACATGGCATTCGCCCGCACCGAGAAGGGGCCATCCTGCCTCCTCGTGGAAGCCCCGAACCCAGGAATGAAGTTCGGAGCAGATATGAAGAAACTTGGGATGAAGGGCTCCAGGACCTCGGAGGTCGCTTTCGAGGACTGCCACGTCCCCAGGGAGAACCTCATTGGGGTCGAAGGGCACGGGATTGACTACGCGACTCAGATTCTGCATGGGGCCAGGATAATCGTGGCCGCCCTCAACGTTGGGATATCTAGGCTCGCCTACGAGAAGACGCTGGGTTACAGTAAACAGAGGAATGCCTTTGGTCGGCCGATCTCTGAGTTCCAGTTGACCCGAGAGAAGATTGCAGACATGAAGACCGGCATAAACGCCGGGAGGCTCCTTTACTTCTACGCTTCCCGTCTCAAGGAATTGGGGGCGGACTACTCTTCCGAGGCCGCACAGGCAAAGGTCTTCGCGACTGAAATGTCGCTAAGGGTTTGCGACTCGGCTATCCAGGTATACGGTGGGTACGGCTACACGACCGACGAGCTCCACAGGCACTGGAGGGACGCACGCCTACTCACGATAGGCGAGGGCACATCGGAAGTTCTGAGACTCCTCGTCGCGAGTCGGGAACTGGCGAGAACGCTATGAGGTTCGCTGTCTGCGTGAAGCATGCGGTCGACGAGAGCGAGCTCAAAATCGACTCCAGCGGCAAGCCTCAGCTGGAGGGCGCCCTGGCGAGGATGGGGACCTTCGATAAGAACGCGGTCGAGGAGGCTCTGCGCCTCAGGACCGCGCTCGGGGGAGAGGTTGTTGCGATAACCGTCGGAAAGGCCGAGGCAAGGAAGTCCCTGAAGGAGGCACTCGCGATGGGGGCGGACAGGGGCGTTCACGTCTTGGCAGACCCAGGGACTCTGGACCCTTCAAGAACATCCGAGCTGCTCGCTGCCGCGATCACTAGGACCGGCCCATTCGATCTGGTCATCTGCTCCGAGGGTTCGTCGGACACTTACACAGGGCTTGTCCCGCCTATGCTCGCGGAGCGGCTGGGAATCCCCTACATCGGGTATGTGAGAAAGCTCGAAGTGGCAGCCCAGACTGTCAGAGCCGAGCGGTCGCTCGAAGAGAGTCTGGAATCGGTCGAGTCGTCCCTGCCTTCTGCCGTGTCGGTGGTGAGTGAGATAAACGAACCTCGGTATCCCACTCTGATCCAGATAATGCAGGCTTCCAAGAAACCTGTAGAGGAGCTTACCCGCCAACAGCTGGGCGTCGGCGACGTTCAGGCTTCTGTCCGGATAGTTTCGATGACCGCGCAGGCTATGAACAGGAAGCGTGTCGTCTTCGAAGGCTCCCCTGACGAGGCGGCCTCCAAGCTGGTCGATGCGTTCGCATCTGAGGGAGTGATACCGAAGTGAGCGAAGTCTGGGCTTTTTCTGAATCCGTTGGGGTCGCGAACGAGACCGTGTCTGCAGCGAAGGAGGCCGCAGTCGCTTGCTCGGGCCAAGCGGTGGTCGTCGAAGTCGGTAGGGTGAGGAGCTCTGTCTCCTCGCCGGGCAAGAAGCTCGTCCTCCTGGGGCCGGGCCTCACCGACGAATCTCCTGAGATGGCAGCGGAGGCGCTCTATCTCGCAGCAAAGGAGGCGAAACCCGCCGTCATATTTGTGGGCGCTACGAGGAACGGGAAAGAGGTGGCATCCAGGCTGGCCGTGAAGTTGGGCAATGGTTGCCTCCCGGACCTCTCCAAGGTCTCCGCTGACCGCGAGATGCTGGTCGGCGAACGTAGTGAGTACGCTGGGAAGGTTATGACGAAACTGAGCTGCCCCTTCCCCTGCGTGGCCGCAATCAAGGTTGGCGCCTACCCTGCTTTCAGCGGATCGGGTGGTGTGGTCCTCGAAAAGGAAGTGGGGACGGTCGCAAGAAGTTCAAAGATTGTGGCCTTGACAAAGAAGGAGGCGAGCACCGTGGACCTCCGGGCGGCCAAAGTGATAGTTTCAGCGGGACGCGGTGTGAAGAAGAAGGAAGACTTGGAGATGGTGGGGGCACTAGCCAAGGCTCTCGGGGGTGCGCTCGGCTGCTCAAGGCCCCTCGCCTCAGACCTAGGGTGGCTTCCCGAGGAGTGCCACATCGGCCTGACTGGGGTCAATGTGAAGCCAGAGCTGTACCTCGCGGTCGGAATCTCCGGTCAGCTGCAGCACGTGGCAGGCATCAAGGACTCCAAGCTGATAGCCGCAATCAACACAGACAAGGATGCTCCGATTTTTCAAGCCGCGGACTATGGCATAGTGGGCGATCTCTACCAGGTAGTGCCCGCCATACAGAAGGTCCTAACCTCGAGGCACCGCTAGGCCGCGCCCATCCGGCCTAGTCTTGCCAAGTCGGTCCCAGTACAGGGGCCGCACTTCTTGGCTGAACCTGCTGCTGCCAATGCCTTCTTAGGTTGGGTTCTCGCTCTACGTTTCCAGCGAGTCGGCGATCATCTCTGCTATGTCCCGCACCCTCAACCCGTCTGTCCCGATTGCATTCGCTGCATCGTCGAACATCGTGATGCAGAACGGGCAGGCGAC
>JBEKJM010000013.1:0-35098 GCA_050011215.1 Nitrososphaerales archaeon | reverse complement strand
CTGAGCGGTGGCGCAACCTACAACAACGTCTTCTGGGTGGTCGGCGGTCAAACGACCATTGGAACGACGGCCAGCTTCAAGGGAATCATATTGGATTACACGAGCATTGCGATGCAGACCGGCGCAACGCTGACCGGCAGGGCGCTGGCACAGGCCGCGGTTACATTAGACGCCAACACTATCACAGCGCCATAAGAAACTGTTTGCGGCTCGATCTCCCTGTTAGGCCAATGTAGTTCGCTACCGCCATCATACGTATTGGAACGAAGTCACGACATAGAACGGACGACTGAAACCTCGGTTTTTAGCGCGCGCGGCGAGCAATTTCCTGTCAGGTGGACAACTTCTGCGGTCTGACCTTGAAACGGAGGGTGACGACCGACTCCCCAACACTGGTCCGCGGCTCAACATGAAACGACTTCCTCACAAATTCCTGGAGACCGTTCTTCAATAGGATGCTCCACTTGGGGCCAAAATCGTGGCGGAACACGACCACATACGTACCCTCTTCCTTCGTCGTCTTTGTTCGGTTGTTGGGATTGAATTTGGCCCGCATATTCTGGAAGTCCAGTATCCCGTCCGGAGATGAGTCCCCAGACCAGAACTCCGCCATCTCCTTCCAGAGGGGGGGCATGACCTCTCGCCCTATTCGAGCGAGTTCCTCGTCGTCCAACCCTTCCAGCACTCTCCTGAGGAGCGGCTTGGGAATCGCAGCGATTCCGAACTCCCGTGCCTTCTTGTCCCACTCAAAGTGCTGACTTAGGATTGAGTTGACGTCTGCGTTGACGGTCGTACCTTCCTCGGCGGCCTCCTTCTCAAGAGAACGTGCCAACGACTCTGAGATTCTGACCGTCTTGAGGACGGACTTGCGCTCAACCATGTTAGCTTTTGACAGAGGAATAGCCCCTCACAGGCGGGACTGTCAATCTACTTAATTGTATCAGACACGTTTGATGTCAGAAGTAGTCGAAACCGCGCCTCAGAGTTACACCTGAAGAAGCAATCTCCCTTTCTGCATTACTCGGGGCGTAGTTCTTCTGAGATTGCTGGAACTGCATATCTTGAGCCAGGAAGGCAGGATGTTGAAGGTGTGAGAACACATTGAAGGGAGACACGCTATACGAAGCGGTCTGGGAATGTCGTTTCCCCAGAAGGCAGACAGTCGAGGAGGAATTGGTCGCTCTTCAAGCCCTCGCACCCGACATGGCCGAAGACCCATACTTCCTGTTCGAATAGGCCGTGACCGATTATGCGGCCAACTGGCTGCTCGCCGGTTTGGGTGCAGTGGTCATGCTTGCAGGCGGCGCCATCGCAACGTGGTGGCCAGAGAGGAACAGAACTCACCCGAAGACAGGAGGTCACGGGGCCCCACGTAGGGGAAGTAGTTTGGGCCTGGATTTGACGGTAAACCGTGTGGGCCCCACCGGGCCCGCACTTCGGAGTCAGCCGCCCCAGCCTGGGCTGAACCCAGGTTCAGCCCGTCATGCTGGTTCAGACTCAGGTGGAATCAGGTCGTAAGTCAGTCATATGCTATGATTATGGCTCCGATTAGTAAACAGAGCTTGTTTCAGATGGCCTGGCTATGCTATAGGAAGTTCTTCTAATTCGCCGCCTCACGCGGATGACGTGCCCCAGGGGATGGCGTCTCGGACACCATTACATCATGTCTTTATTGACCTTTCAGCTGTGTGAATTGAATCGCTCGGCGTCGAGATGGTCTTGTCTGCTGCTATCGTGCGGATCTTGGTCGTATGACGCCCTCGACCGAAATCGCCTACCTAACCACCAGCACCGGGCAATGCGCGTGATTCACTACGCCACTCGAGACGCTCCCCACAAGGAGTCGCTTGAAGCCCGTGTTTCCCCTGGTGCCGATGACGATCAGGTCGAACTTCTTGGAGGAGGCGTAGGTGACGATGGTTTCCACATTGGAGGTGCTTTCAATGACCTCTCCTTTTGCTTTGACGCCCTTCCTCGCGGCGAGTCCGAGCCCCTTCTTGACCACCGCCTCGGCAGCCTGCTTTACTACTTCGTTGAGGGTCTCGGCGTTGGATTGCGGTATGCCCGCCTGACCAGCGTACGCCATTATAGGTATGCCATACACGTGCAGCAGAGTGACAGAGGCGTTGCCTTTTGAGGCAGCGCATGCCGCCTCCACAGCCTTGTTGGAGTCCTCGGATCCGTCATATGCGACCAATACCTTCTTGAATTCCATGGTCATTCGCGGTCAACGGGGACGCCCCTCACTATCTAACAGGTCCATTTGGTTCTCCGATATTGAGCGTCTGACGTGCACGATGCCATTGGTTCTCGCAGATGCGTCTGTCGTGCATACTCCTTTCATGCAATAGCAGCGCGCGCGCCCGATGGGGTCCGCTCCCAAATGGGTTGTGAAAATCATCCAAGCTCTTAGCGGGAAACTGTACGTCGCAGAACTTTCAGCCGGACAGCTCAGACGGGCATCAGTCGCTGTCACCTTCGATGACCCCTCCCAAATGGGTTCGGAAAGGGCAGTCTTGGCAGATCTAGGCCTTGGTCCAGTTGTGTTGGCCCACAGCGTCCTTGGTGCAGGATCCGCCTTCTCTTCTGTCAGGAACTCCGGAGGTCACTTCCACAACCAATTTGCAGTTGTTGCACTTGTATTTCTGTGCCATGATGGCCAGGTTGGGTCACGTTATTTTTATTCTTATCTTGGCACGGCTCTGACAATCATTCAGCCTCTATGCGCGCGCGCGTCTCCTCCATGAACGGGGTCAGATGTTCGATTAGCTTTATGGTGTTTAGGGTGTTTCTGAGTTGTCCAAAATCGTCTGGTATAGAGGCGTCGATTCGCCAGACTGGCCGACAAACTGAGTAGCCTCCCTCTCTGCTTTTTCCAACAGCAGATGCACGCTGGCGCTGAACTCTTCGACTATTGCTTTCCTGAGAATCTGAGCGCCTTCACGGAGAATCGAATCGAGTGCCTCGTAGACCTCGCCTGGACTCCCAAAATCCGTCCCTGCAACTAGCCTCATCAATGCTCTCGCCTCATTCTCGCCCAGAATGTTCACAAAAGAATCTGTCACCGCTTCTTTGAATAGTGAGTAGAGGTCTTCTACCATGAGAGGTGCAAGGGTTTGAAGAGCGAGCAGGTCCTCTTCGATCGTCTGCCTTCTGGGGAGACGACACTCCCAGACCTCCTCGTAGAGCGACTTTCCATTCATTGTGTTTCGACTCTTTCAAGTGATGTTATCTCAGCCTCAAGTTAGGCAGTTTCGGTAATCTCGTGAGAATGACCCTCAGATCATGTGGGAAAGTGAACTACTGCACTTGGCTCCCCCTGTCAGGTCTCGGCGGTCGACTCGCGTTCTGGATCATCGTTAACCGCTGGAGTATTTGGTGTTCAGGTTCATGATTTTCAGCTTCATCAGTCTCTTATCTGAAGCCTGTCTTTTCTCGCTCAGCGGGCGTGTGGGGGGTGCCAATCTCAATTTCCCTGTCGGCGTCGACGGGAAGGTAGCCTCACGCCCACCTCAATCACCTCGAAAATCATGCTGCCGCACCTAACGGAACCTACAAGTGGATAGCCTTAATACAAAACGGAGCCCTTTCACGTCGCATTGCCCAGAATCAGAATCCCGAGCGACCCGAAAAGAGTGTCGCGGGTTTGTGAGATGGGGCTCCATGAAATCCCTTTCGGCCTAGGGAACGGGGAGACACACGAATGGGTGGCGAGCAGGGAGGAGCTTGTGTTCTGGAACGGCCTCGCAAACACTCACAGGGATACCCTTGTCGAACGGCAGTATGACGGGTGCTTCCTCTGCAATCTCGACTCAGAGATGCAATGAGCCGAGAGTCGACAGGAAGCGCAGTTCTGCCATGAGCCGGAGAACCAAAAAAGCCTGGCCCGAAGAGTTGCACCCCCCTGAGACGCTCGCTTAACTACGGGTGCTGTCAGTTTGAGACTATGCTCACCTTCACTCCCTTCAAGACCACGAGAAGAAGCTCTGCGTTTGACTTGCCGGACCTTGTCGACGAACTCGTGGGGAACCAGGTTGGCGAAGGAGATGTGCTGGTCATCTCAAGCAAGTTCATTGCGATATCAGAAGGAAGGATAGTGTCTTTGGACTCGGTGAAACCCGGCAGTCGGGCAATTGAATTGTCTAGGAAGTTCGAGGTCCCGGCAGAACTCTGCGAACTCATACTTCAGGAGTCGGACCTGATAATTGGCGGCGTCCCCGGATTCATACTCACCCTGTGGAATGGCCTGCTCACACCCAATGCTGGAATAGACAAGTCAAACATCGAGCACGGGAGAGTGGTCCTCTATCCGAAAGACCCATGCGAGTCCGCCGCCAGAATCGCCGACGAGCTGAGGAAGCGCCGAGGCGTTCACATAGGAGTAGTTGTTTCCGACAGCAGATTGACGCCCACGAGGATGGGCACGGTCGGCGTAGCCCTCGCCGCAGTTGGCGTCCAGGCCATTCGCGACATGCGGGGCCACCCTGACCTCTTCGGCAATCCTCTGAAAGTCACCAGACAGGCAATTGCTGACGACCTCTGCTCGGGAGCCCAGTTGGTGATGGGGGAGGCCGATGAAGCGACGCCGGTAGTGCTCGTCCGAGGCGTGCAGACGGCGGGCGCCGAGAGAGCTAGCTTCGCGCCGAAGGACTTCGCAATCCCGATCGAGCAATGCGTCTTCATGGGGAGCGTGGGGTACCCTAAGGGAGAGGGGGCGCTTGACGGCTAGAAGACGGGGACCCAATAGCATGCACAGACAGTCCGCGGACGCGCACGGCGGACTCAACGCGAAAGCAGTCCAAACGACCTTGACGGGACAAGAAGGCAAGCGCCACCGAAGCTATTAAACCTCAAGCGCGAGTCCCACCCAGATGCTGCCCGTACGACGAAGGACATACGCGGTGGCCTCGGCTTCGCTCTTCGCGGTGGTCTACGCCGTTCTCGGGTTTTTCCCAGTTTCTGCTATCATCGGCGCTAGCGGCTTCCTGACCTTCAGGGAGGTGGTCAGTCCGCTCGCAGGAATGCTCTTCGGCCCCGTCGTGGGCGGGTCTTCGATGGTCCTAGGTAACTTCGTGGACTTCGCTATGGGGAAGCCCGTCGTGTTCGATTTCCTGGATTTCATACCCGACCTAGTCTCGGCGGTGGTCGCTGGTCTGGCCTTCACCGGTCACAGGAAGGCGGCTGTCGGCTTCCCCGCGCTCTTGCTCGTATGGTTCACGCTCGACCCTCTCTCACCCGTGCTGGTGAGTATGGGAGGCATCAACGTACCTTTCCTATGGATGCACTTGATCTCGATAGGCGTTCTGTCAGGCGCGCTTCTGTACGAGAAGAGAGGGAGTCTGGCAAGGCTCAACCCAGCATTTGTCAGCGCGGTGGCCTTCGCGTCTACCATGAGCGGGCATGTGGCAGGAAACATCATGTACGAGAACGTCATCTTCAGGCTGGACGGAGTCATACCCAAAGACGGCTATCAGGCGTTCTGGGCTCTCGCGTTCTACGCCTATCCCCTCGAGAGGGTGCTCTACGTGGTGCTGGGCGCAATGGTAGCTTACCCCGTGCTCCGGGCCGTCTCTAGAAGGCAGGAATAGTGCGCGCGCTTAAGGGACTTGGTGGGCCCGGAGGGAGTCGGACCTTACAACCAATCGCATAAACAGCGAGAATCTAGCTAATCCAGACAAACAAAGGACATTCTGAGCTTATTTCACGTGGCGCTGGTCGGACTCGTATGGTTTACCATGCTGAGATTAGACTCAAATTCCGGCCAGTGGGCCGGTGGGTTCAGCCTGCAAGCAGGTTCGAATCCGGTGGGATTCGTGCCGTAAACGGTGCGTTGATGGACTCTTCTTACGGTGGAACTAGCCCTTCCTTCTCGTAGTCTGTGGTGATGCCATGCATCGCCCAGGCTATCACCTCAAGCGCCGCATACGTCATCAAGAACACAGCCGCGAGCACTACAACTGCAGCGAGCGCTTCCAACCCTAGTTGATTGAGCGCAGCCATGCCACCTCCGAAGAACAGCCCGCTCGGCAAGCCACCGTTTCCCGAGGCGGCGGCGAATGCGCTCTGCGTGAAGAAGCCAATCATCATGAGACCAAAGATTCCGCCGACCATGTGCGCCGGGAACAGCGATATGGGATCGGAGAACCACTTGAACTTGGACAGCCACCTCTCCGCCGCCAGATACAGCGGTCCTGCAATTATGCCAAGGATGATCGCGCTAGCCGGGCTCACAAAACCGGCCAGAGGGGTTATCACGATCAGCCCCATCAGAATGCCGTTGCTCGCGTAAAGCAGGTCCGGATTCCTCTTCATTGCCACGTGTCTGAAGAATGTTATTGAGAGGAGGGCCGCTGCGGCCGCCAGGAAGGTCGTCAGAACCACGGTCGTCGCTGAACTGTTGAAGGCAAAGACACTCCCCGGATTGAAGCCGAACCACCCCATCCAGAGGAGAACCATCGCAAGGGTCAGCCAAGTCGGATTGACGTTTGTGGGGACGACCGCGCTTTCCTTCAGTCCTTTCTTTTTCTCTTCTCTCCAGATTCGATAAACGATGGCGAGTCCTGCGGCCCCAGCGGCAGCGTGGACGATCAGTCCACCAGCGAAGTCTCTAACTCCTAGGAGATACAGCCATCCTGTAGGATTCCATATCCACGCGGCGGGCAGGTTCCAAATCACGATGAAGTAGACCACTGAATAGGCAAGGAACGCTTCGAGTTTCATCTTTCTCAGTACAACCACGCCGACCAGCGCGAGGGTTACAGCCGCGGATGCGGTCTCGAAGAGGAAGTATGTGCCGGTCGTAAGGCCAGTCGAACCCCACACTCCACTCAATACACCAACTGCGTTGGAAGAGAAGCCTCCCAGGAAGAGGCCGCCGCTGTACAGCGGATTCCCTATGATTCCACCGATTGTGGGAGCGAATGCTGTATTGAACCCGAGGAACGCCATGAAGACCAGCGAGCTCCCCGTAATGAGCAACGACTTGAGGAGGCTCTTCGAGTACTTCTCTCCCAGTTCGCCAATCTCCAGGAGTCCTACGGAAACGGTCATAGAGAATATGAGGAGACCGCAAATCAGGACCCAGAGGTTATTGACGGAGGTCACGTCTGTCATGAGAATCCCCTTTCAGCGAGAGGCGAACGCCTTCTTTGAGCGATATGCAGACGGCATCGTTCCATCAGTGCATACCCGGTCAGATTCAGCATGAATCCACAACGGCATCACGCTGTCCACCGGTTGGACTATTGTCCAGGATGAGCTCATCATGTCTGCTGCCACCTTGCTCCGCGGCTGGACGGCCGTCCAACTACAGCTATCTAAGTGTTGTACCTAATTCAGGCTCAAGGATACGAGCCTCTGTGCACGTGGAGGGTTGTTGCGAAGAGTATGCAAAGCGGTCGTTCCAAAGGATGACGCTGAGCTCACATGGCGACGAGACGCCTTTTGATTGGAGCCCAGGTCCGCCCCTAAGTAACTGGGTTACCACCTGAATGTCATGGTTCGAGACCTTCCCGAGCGCGCTAGTCCGATCAGGACTGGACCTCGAGGAGCACTGAATCCTTGTATTTCTGAATGACGTCTTCTCTTGTCATCAGTGCGAAGTTGTGCCCCCAGGAGGGGTGGCGATGCGTTGGACAGTCGCATGCGCTGAAGAGGCAATTGAGTGTGCGAGCGCTGGAGTCGAAGTCGACGACCTCGGGAATCGCCCATGGTTCGAGTGGGGGAAGGCCGAAGTTGCTCTCCTGGTTGCACAGGTAGGTGTTGTTCGACAGAAGGAAGTAGACTCGCTTACACTTCGGGCAGAATAACATCTTGCTCGTACTCGAGACGGTTCAGCCTTTCAGCAGAAGGGCGTAGAACGAATATAAACCAATGCGCCAGAACGCTGGACAGATATGGAGTCAAGAAGCCATGTGGAGGACGAACGTCCTATAGGGAGCCGTTCTCGGAACGAGGTTACCACAGATCAACTGGACAAGAGAATCCTAGCGCGCTTGCTGAGCGAAGGCAGAACTTCTTTCAGGCAGATGGCGCAGGAGTATCATACGTCGACTTCGACTGTCTCGTCGAGGGTCTCAAGGCTCGAGAAGTCGGGCGTTATCACAGGCTACTCGGCAACCGTTGATTTCGAGGCTTTGGGATACGACCTCACTGCTGTCACTGAGATTCGGGTCTCAAAGGGGAAGTTGTTTGAGATGGAGAGAGAAATCGCAAAGCTTCCGGGCGTGTGCGCCGTCTACGACGTGACCGGCGAAATCGACGGGATTATCGTTGCGAAGTTCAGGAAACGTGAGGAATTAAGCAGATTCACAAAAGGTCTGCTCGGCATGCCCTTTGTGGAACGGGCAAATTCCCATATTGTACTCAACACATTCCGAGAGGACTTCCGCGTCCCCCTCTAACTTGCATCCGAGACATTACTGGGTCCTGGCTACGACCGGCTTAGTCTTGTTGCCGTGCTGAGCTTCGGTGTGGTAGCGGTGGTCGCAACGATCTGACTAAGTAGCGCAAAAAACTAGAATCTGGCTAATCCAGACGAACAGAGGCTATTCTGAGCTTATCATGATTTGGGCCGGAAGGGACCTGACCAATGCACTTGTCGATTTTTCAGGCCCAAACCCTTGACACGGCCAAGGAGCTGAGTCGGCCAGAACTCGAACAGAGGCCATTCTGAGCTTAGATGGGCCGGAAGGTACCCATCCGGATATCCGTATGGAACCTGCCGTTACAGCGCGCAGGTTTCGCCAAGGCATTTCCAATATCCTATTGCCCGTATTTATGCACCCCGGGAAATTTCGTTGGAGTTTCGAAATCGTCTTGAAGCCAGACCAAACAGGCTCTCAGGTGCTTCAAAAGGCGTTCAACCTCGGCGACGGCGAGGAGAAGTTCATCGTTAACGCGAGGATAGGATAGGGGATCTTGGTGACGCCCGAGGGCCGATTGCCTTTCTACAACATGCCGAGCGACGAGGAGACTCTTTACGACGAGACCGAAGGAAATTATGGCGTGACTCTGGCTCCCTGGCCCGATTCACTTCCATCTTGTGAGTATCTCTTCTCTCTTGAAAGTTTTTGTGCTTAGATAGAAGAGAAGCAGGTCGATCACCAGGAAGATGCCGGACATGATGAGCAGATTGATTGTAGTCAATTGAATCACACCAATCTCGGTCATCACGTAGATGATGAGGAAGGGGAAGAACATCACCCCGGTGAACTGCTGTACGCTTCGGACGTCATTGGCGCGTGCGGATAGGATGACGGTCAGCTCGATGGAGAGTATGCTCGCGAGCGGTGCGAGGACGAGGAGTATCACTCCGAAGCTCCAGTTTGGATAGTAGAGATACCCTAGCCCGGCGTGAGTGATTAGGTCCATCAGGACCATGAAGACTACCGAGCTAGCCCAGATCGCGGCAATCGGTGGGACGAATGAAGCGATGCTCTTTCCCAGCAGAATCTCACTGTCTGTCATGGGCGTTGCAAGCAGCGGTTCGAGGCTCTTCTGGATCTTCTCGCCGACTATGCTGTACGAGGCAATTCCAGTCGGGAGACTCGCCGCTCCGATCACGTACCAAAAGGAAAACGCGTTCAGAAACGGGGCAACAGATGCGGATATGGTTCCTGGGCCAGCAACGCTTTCGATCGCAACAAGTACCCCGGGAAATCCCAAGGCAATACCGAGTGGGAACGCTATCGTGGCGTAGAGGACCCCCTTCCTCCTCTTGAAGATCTCGAAGTCCTTCGATGCGACCGACCACGCGTTCTGCAGGTCCATTTCTATCACTGGCTCCTGACCAGCTTCAGATACACATCTTCCAGAGTCGAGCTCGCCTCGGTAACGAACTGGATACGACCTCCGGCAGCGAAGATTGCGTTCAAGATGTCGGGATTGTCCTTCTCTGGATTATCGACTCCTATCATGAGTTTGTTACCTTCCACAGCTTCGACACTACCCATTCCGACCCTCCTCGCTGCGGATACGATTGCATCATTGACACTCTCAAGTTGCACTACGGTCTTCCTTCCGCTAATCGATCGTTCGAGTTCGGCAGGTGTGCCCAGCGCCATCAGCTTGGTGTTCAGTATCGCAATCCTGTCGCAGATCCTCTGTGCCTCGTCGAGATTGTGTGTGTTGAGGAAGATGGTCTTCTTCTCCTTCTTCAGCTCAAGGATGAAGTCCCTCACCGTCTTCGAGGCTTCCGGGTCCAGGTTGGCCGTCGGCTCGTCCATGAAGAGTATCTGCGGATCATGAATAAGAGCGCGCGCTATGGCAAGCTTCTGCTTCATTCCTTTGGAGAAGGTCCCCGCCGCCAGATCCCTCTTATCCCACAATCCCAGCAGCTTGAGGAAATACTCTATCCTCTCCCTTCTCTTTGCTTCATCGACCTTGTAGAACCGGCCATAGAAATCCAGGTTCTTGTACGCGGTGAGTTCCTCGTAGAGACCAACGTTGTCCGGAACCAGCCCAATGATTCGCCTGATCTTTTGCTGATCTGCTCTGTTTCCAATTTCATAATCGCCTATCTTGGCCGTACCACTCGTCTTCGATATCAGACACGCCAGCATTCGGACGGTGGTGGTCTTCCCGGCGCCATTGGGACCGAGAAAGCCGAAGATTTCGCCCTCATTCACGTGGAGCGTGAGATTATCCACAGCGGTCAGGTCGCCGAACTTTCTTGTGAGGTTCTCGGCGTCTATCAAATCAGGTCAAACTCCGTCGAATTCTGCATTCCTTCAACCATAAGTCTTCCCCGTAGTCAACCTCGATAGTTCGTTCAAAGTAATGATCGCTTCTGATATACCATGGAGACGGCCGTGGACTAGAGAAATCGTATATCAAGCCAACGGTCCGCCATGGAGAGATCAGGATGTGTGCCGGTATGGACAATTTAGAGTGTTCGCTATTGTACAAAGTTTGTACATATGGCATGCTTGGGCTGGAGATGCGGCGGTCATGAAATCTAGATGGTGCTAGCAGAGGCGGTTACGAATTCCCAGACGCTTCCTTCGATTCGTGGGAAACTCGCCCTAGGAAGAAGAGGCCGATCACGAGGAACCCGAAGAAGGTCGTCAGGAAGTACTCCTCGTCCGGCGGAGGAGGTATGTGGGCGACGTTGTCGTAGGTCTGGTTAACAATCCTGATTCCTCTGAAATCTGTGATTCCGAACTAATGCATCCCATGCACGCTGAGAAGGCTTTTCCATTCGGGTCTAAGGTTCGAATCCCAGGTATTAGGACGGACATCCAGGACGACTCGAAAATCGTATCAAACAGCCAAACGGAGTCCATTCTAAGCTATTTTGAACAGTGGGCCGGAAGGGATTCGAACCCTTGGCCTCCCGATTATCAGTCGGGTGCTCTAGCCAAGCTGAGCTACCAGCCCACCGTCGTCTGACGCCCTCTGACAGGCTATAACTCCTTTCCAAACGGGAAGAGAATAAGAAGCGACTAGGGACTAGCCTGCTTCGTGGGCCGGTAGTTCAGCGGTACGAACGCCCGCCTTGCACGCGGGAGAACCTCAGAGGTCCCAAGGTCGGGGGTTCAATTCCCCCCCGGTCCACTTTCAGGATTCATTCCACTGCGTGAATCTTGCGCCGAGCACTACCAGCACCATCGCGAAGACGGCGACGACGGCGAGATCGGTGAGGGCGCCGGAGAAATCGGCGGAGACCATCGAATTCCTTAGACCGTCCGCGAAGTAGGTCAGAGGGAGGACTCGGGCGACCGTTTGCAGGTATGACGGCATAGAGCTGACGGGCCAGAATGTGCCGGAGAGCAGCATCATCGGAAACGCGATGAAGTTGCTGAGTCCAGACGCCGCCCCGGGGTCCTTGACTAGGCCAGCTAGCGACATGCCCACACCGTAGAAGAGGAGGACGCCTAGGAAGAGCATTACAAGGAAATATGCATTAATCAAGACGCTGACGTTGTAAAGGACGGCTCCCAGGATTAGCATTAGCGCTGCGAGCACGAAGGCGAGAACAGTCTGGCTCAGAACGTTCCCGAGGAGCCATTCCAGCTTGGTCAGCGGGGTAGCGGCCAAGCGCCTGAGGGTCCCGTTTCTCTTCAGCTCGGAGCCGACGTTGGTAAGGCCAATCACACCATTCGCCATTATGAAGGCCGCAGTCAGGCCCGGGAGGAAGTAGATTGCGGTGCTCTGGCCGATCGCCTTACTCGGGCTGCCGGGGTTACCGTAGATACTCCCGAGGATGAGGAGGAGAATTACCGGAAAGAGGAAGCTGTAGAGCAGCCCACTCCTGCTCCTGAGCCAGTTTCGAATGACGGCAAGGCAGACGACCAATACCTTCAGTTGGCTTCACCAGTGTCGGACATCCCCGATCCCGTGAGTTTCAGGAAGACGTCCTGTAATGTGGAAGAACGGAGCACGACCTCCACTTCGAGGCCCCTGCCCACCAGGGCGGTGAGCGCCACCTCCAGGTCCCTGAGCCGGTCGAAGGGCAGGACAACGTCGGAGCCGTCCATTGAAACCGTATCGAAGAAGCGTCTGAGAGTCCCGAAGACTGCGTCGCCGCCGCTCCTGAAGACGACCGTCTTGCCACCACCAAACTTGTCCAGGAGCTCAGCCGGAGTACCAAGCGCAACGATCTTGCCTCTGTTGAGGATTCCTGTCCTGTCGGCGAGCTGCTCTGCCTCGGCCACGGAGTGTGTCGTCAAGACTATCGTCTTCCCTCTGGCGCGCAGGTCCCCGATCACCTTCCGCATGGCTCTCCTGGTCTCGAGGTCTTGACCAGTAGTAGGTTCGTCGAGAAGGACGAGTTCCGGGTCATTGACTAAGGCGACAGCGAATCCCAGCCTCTGCCTCAGCCCTCCGGACAGGTCGGCGAACCGGACCTTCGCCATGTCTCGTATCTCGAGGAGGTCGAGCAGGCTCATCGCGTCGACGTGCGCATCGTACATCGCGGCGAAGAACTCCAGGCTCTCTGCGACCGTGAGCCTCCCCAGAGAGCAGAATTCCTGAGGAAGCACGCCAATCCTCCTCTTGATTTCATTCGGCCATTGGGACCCTGCGACCGACTGCCCCAGGACCTTCACTGAGCCCGCAGTTGGCGGTCTTGTGCACTCCAGTATCTCAATCGTCGTCGTTTTCCCCGCGCCGTCCGGACCAAGAATAGCGAAGACCTCCCCCTTCTGCACGTCGAAGGAGACGCCGTCTAGTGCCGCGACCCCGTCGTACCTCTTCACGAGACCCTCCACCGAAACGACGGGTTCGGCCATTCGTTATCTGCCCGCAAGCCAATTGATATATTAGCGTAGTCTCCCGCCGCTGACGATGACCCAGCAGGAGCCGACCGTCGCTGAAATCATGATGAAAGCCGTGCTCGCCGTCGACATCGACACCAATGTGCGAGAATGCTCTAGGGCGATGGCCAAGAGGGGAGTAAGCTGCTCCGTCATAACGCAGGCCAACAGGGCGATAGGAATCGTCACTGAGAGGGACCTGGTCTCGAAGGTGCTGGCCGATGCGTTCGACCCTACCAAGGTCTATGTGAAGGACATCATGTCGACTCCGTTGATCACCATCTCTCCGAACGCCTCGCTGACCGACGCGGCAGCCCAGATGGCGGAGTATAGAGTGCGGAGGCTGGTCGTCGTGGACCGGACGGGGTCCATGGTGGGCATCATCACGGCCGGAGACATCGCCAGGTCTCTCGCTGAGAAGCATGGCTACAGGGAGGCCACCTTCAACGCGCTGGCCAGATACAAGGAGGGAGCCGAAAGCGGGCCTTACCAGTAGCTCAGTCGACTCGGAGCTTGACGCCGGCTCCGCCGGGGGATTTCAAGGGAATTGTGACTTCCAGGATGCCGTTGTTGTAGGCTGATTTCGCACCCCTTGGGTCGACGACCCCCGGCAGTTCAAGCTCCTTGAAGTATCTCCTGTCCTCCTTGTCGACCGATATGACGAGCGACTTCTCGTTGACTGTGACGTTGATGTCGCGCTTTTCGACTCCGGGCATCTCTGCTATCACCCTCACCTCCTTGTCGGAGCTCACGACGTCGACAAGTGGTTCGCGCCTGTCCTGAATCTCATTCCAGGGGGTTCCTTCGCCCTTCCTGACGTTGCCGAACTCCCTCACCACCGGCTTGCCGTCGGGTCCGATGGTGACAGAGTAGCCGTAGACTATCGGCCCTATCTCCTTCTTCGTGCTGCCGTCCGGGGATTTCGTCTCTCTGACCAGGTTCCTGGGGAGCTCCTTCTCTAGCTCCTTGAACTGCTCCGAGAAGGCCTTCTCCATCTCCCTCATCATCTCGTCGATATCGGGGAATGCCCATGGACCAAACGGATATCCCCTGCGCCTCTTCGTCGGCCACTCGTCGTCACCGTTGTCCTCCAACTGTATTTCGCGAGATTCCTCCGTCTGCACGGATTTTATCCTTTCGGTCGAGAGGCATTCCATAGCGATGGCCGCGCAGGTTGGCAGAACCCGAATTCTGCAGGAAAACTATATACAGCGGACGGAATGGACAATTTCTCCCGAAGTGAAATGGCCGCTTCAACCTATCTAAAAATAACAATGCTATTTGCAGTGATGACCGGCCTCCTGATGGCCATCGGTCTTGCGGTGGGGCTCTATCTCGGCAACCCGCTGGATTTCATGCTAATTGCCCTCGTGTTGGCGGCTGCCATCAATTTCGTCTCTTACTACTACAGCGATTCGCTCGTCATTAGGATGACCAGGGCCAAGATCATCCAAGAAAGCGACAACCCGACCCTCTTCAGAGTCGTGAGGAGTGTGGCCCAGAAGGCAAATATCCCGATGCCCAAAGTGGGCATAGTCGACTCGCCACAGCCGAACGCCTTTGCGACAGGCAGGGGGCCGAGCAAGGCGGTCGTGTGTGCCACGTCATCTATCCTGCAGACGCTCACCCCAGACGAGCTCGAAGTGGTGATAGGTCATGAAATCGGGCACGTCGTCCACCGCGACGTCCTGATGTCGAGTGTGGCCGCGACGATGGCTGGAGCGATATCGTACATCGGATACATCGCCCTTTGGGCTCCCATGCTCGGAGGCGGGAACAGCAAGAACAAGAACTCGCCGATCGTTCTCCTCGTTGCTGCGATTCTGGTGCCGCTCGGGGCGACGTTCGTCAGACTGGGAATAAGCAGAGACGATGAGTACAACGCGGATGAGTACGGAGCGAAGCTGACGAGGAATCCTGGAGGGCTGATCACTGCTCTGGAGAAGATCTCCAGCAAGGCCCAGACCAGGCCCATCTCGAACAGAGCGGGCCGGGCGCCGTCTCCCGCAACATCGTCGTTGTGGATAGTGAATCCGTTCAGGGGTAGCTCGCTGATCGAGCTCTTCTCGACACACCCCTCGATGCCTCACAGGGTGGAGAGGCTGAAGAAGGTGGCGAGAGATATGAACCTGTACGTGCCCTAGCCGAGGACCAGTTTCACCAGTGCCAATAGAGCCCCGAGCTCAAGCACTTCATCTCTGGGAGTAGGCGGTTCGCTCTTCGCTTCCCTGAGCGCCTGCCCTGCCGGCACTTGTAGCGACAAGCTCGGGAAGATGCTCGTCGGGAAGAGCGGTGCACTGAATGAGGGTTGGGAGGGCGCGAGTGGAGGCATCGAGACGGGTGCAACAGGTCCTGGTGTGACGGCCCTGGAGGTCGTCCCCCAGGCGGGAGCGGCTTCGAGGCCTGCCTCCATGTCGGGTGCTGGCTCCATGACGGGAGCCTGCTCGGGAGCCTGTTCTCCCGAACCTGTCGGAGTGCCCTGAGGACGCGGCCGGGGTGACGAAAGCAAGGCGGGGAACAGGAGGAAGAAACCCAAGATGGAAATGAAGTATCCAAAACCGATTCCTAGCAGGATTAGCAGGATGGAGAGGATCAGCAGGCCCCGGTTCATCGCTACCTCTAGGAGAAAGCAGGCCTCGCCGTATTAAGGATTGACAATGGTGGGCCGGCCCGGACCCGCACAGTTTAGTGTGCGACTCCAGACCCAAACTACTTGCCCAGTGTGGTGCCCCTTCACGGACCCGACGGGTCAAATGCCCCGGGGGGCTTTCGACTACATGGTGCAATGCCCCTCATGCCATGCTACGGATTCGAATCCGGTGGGGCCCGGCACGAAAACGTACCTCAAAGCTGGCCCGGAATGCGGAGATTCTGCATCCTTTGTGAGCCATTGAGCCATTGACCATAGAGCGCCAACATCAGCGGGCCCGGAGGGGTTAGCGTCCACGTAGGTTCTTTCTTGCTAGAAGCCTGCCCTAGGTAAGGAGGCGCCCTGGCTGGGACTTGTCAGTTCAGGTAGGCGCCCGACCCGATTGCTGTTGCCGTTCAGTAGAGAGCAAACAGGGGCAGCTACAGAACCTAGATGCCGACCTTGCTCCTCAGGTCAGGGTGCACGACCCGGACTTGTTGTTCACGGCCTTGGTGACCCACCAAGAGTGCAGCACAACAAGGTCGAAGAAGGCGTTCCTGGTTGCCTCTTTCAGGTCCGCCCATAGCTCCTCCTCTGCAGTGAGACGGCCACGCCCTTTCGCTCAGGCCCCTGAATCGCCACTCTTCGAGCCTGCGCGCGGCGTGCCATCCGTCTGGTGGCGACATAGGTTGCCAAGATTGCAACTGTAAACAGTAGAGCGAGGCCTAGCCGGACCGAGACCGGGGGGATCGCAGTGGTCGAGGTAGAAGTGGTTGAACTCCTAGTCATTGTCGTTGTCGGCGAAGTGGTTGCAGTTGTCGGCGAATAATTGAAGGTCACGAGCTTAGATACCAACACGCCATTTCCGCCCCAGGTGCCATTGACACTGTACGTTCCCGCCACCCAATTTGCGCTACCTCCAGGTACGGTGACTTCCGAGAAAGTCCCGGTTGTTCCATTGACAGGGTTGTCTTCGATGCCCACCGCAATACCGCTGGGATTCTTCATTACGATAACTATGGTGGTCCCAGGTCCAGGGGGCGGGGACACAGCTCCAGATATTGTGATGGGTTGCGCCCCATAGTACGCGGATTTGTCGGTTTGAAGCGTCACTGTGTAGGTTGCGCCGAGAACAGGCATGAGGCCAGGCGTCAGGAGTATGAAGGAGGAGACGACCGCCGCTCCGATTACCAGCGTCTCTGAGTAGTGTATTCTCATGATTTGCCGCTAAATGGTGAGAGACGCGTGTGAAGCGACAGAAACAACCATGAACGATTGCGTGGTCGCGAAAACCATCGCTGTGTAGTTCCCCGAAGGAAGTTCAGAGGTAGGCACGAAAGCGTTTGCTGTCGATCCAGGATTGATCTCGACGCTCCCAACAAACACGCCATCAGCTTGGCCTGCAGAATTCTGCACCGTAACCCACACGGACGCTGAGATTGATTGGGAATGTGTGTTCGTGTATGACACCCGCATTCTACGGCGGATAGTTCTTGGTCCACCATCTTGCTATGTCGACCCGGCGCGCTACCCAGACGTCTTCCTTTCTTGACACGTAGTCGAGGAACCTCTGAAGAGCCCTGGTACGCCCTGGCCTCCCGCTGATTCTTGCGTGGATGCCGACGTTCATCATCTTCGGATTCTTGGCGCCCTCCTCGTAGAGCACATCAAAAGAATCCCTGAGGTATTGGTAGAAGTCGTTGGAGTTGGCGAACCGGTTAGAGAAGTAGTGGAAGTCGTTGATGTCAGGCGTGTAGGGCACAAGCAGTAGTTTCTTGCCTCCCCCTCCCTTGCATCTGACGTAGTAAGGCAGGTCATCGTTGTAGACATCCGAGTCGTAGAGGAATCCTCCTTCTTCGCAGAGGAGCCTGATAGTGTTCTGGCTCGGTTCCCTGCAGTACCATCCTAAGGGCCTCTGCCCCGTTATGTCGGTGAAGGACTTCACTGTGGCCTTGATTACCTGCCTTTCTTCCGCGACACTCAAGGTGTAATGCTCGATCCATCTGTAGCCGTGTCCGCAGATTTCGTGCCCTCTGAGGACTATCTCCTTCGCGGCCATAGGGTTCACCTGGAGCGTTCTTGCCGTGACGAAGAATGTGACCTTCACCCCGAACCTGTCGAACAGGTTGAGTAGCCTCCAGATCGCCGCTCGGGTCTCGTACTCGAAGACCGACTCGATGCCGAGGTCTCGCTTCGGCGGCTGTCCGTAGGATGCGAACTCGCCGTAGGTTTCGGGTCCTTCGTCCCCATAGATTACCGAGCGCTCTCCGCCCGCTTCGTAGTTGACCACAAATGTCAGGGCGAGTCGTGCTTCCTCTGGCCACCGGACCTGGGGCAAGTCCTTCCCATACCCAACAAAATCACGTTCCATCGACGAACCTCTGGTCGTCCCTCTCATGGCGGAAGACTCTCTGGGCTCGCTTTTTATCCCTGCGTGAGGAGGAAGTTCTTCACCTTTCCGTCCTCAAGGTCCACAAGGACGCCACGCAGGATCCCTTCGCTGTATTCGCTGCCGGGGTTGAAGCAAAGGGTCCTCCCTATCTTCACGAAGCCCTTCGATTCGTGAATGTGCCCATGGAGCCCGACCAGCGGCTGGTGTTTCTCTATTGCCGCGCGAATCGCTGAGCTCCCTCCTGGCCCGACAGACATTTCTCCGCCTACAATGATTGGTTTCAGGTTCTCGTCCAGCCTCGGACATGTATCCAAACCAGAATCGATTGGGGGGACGTGGAGGTTGAAGATGACGTTCTTGAAGTCGTGAATCTGGGAAGCCATACCCTCTATCTTGGCCCCGAGCTCCTCTTCCGAGCACTCCCTCGGCGTCTTCCAGGGGGTAGGGTTGCTCCAGCCAGTGCTCAGCATCTTGTACCTCGAGTCCAGGTCCACTACCCGCTCTTCAGGGTCGATGACGTAATCCGAGCTCTGGAGTATGGGTGTGATCTCTCGGAGGTCGTCATTTCCTCCGGTTATGTAGACAGAGATTCCGGTCCCCTTGAGCCGCTGTTCTGCGAGGTCTACCCATCTCTGGACCGTGTCAAGCATCAGCTTCTTGAAGAGCGATTCGACCTTTTTCTCGTCGTGCTGCATCTCCTGCATTTCCTGCGGGTTGGTCAGGTAGGGGTAGAAGCCCGCCAGCCGGATCTGGCCCTCAAGCTCGTGAAGATCTTTCTCGCTGCTGACGTCGTGCCTGCTATCTGACAAGGTGGCGTGGTACTTGCCACCTGCCTCCTCGACAATCGGAATCATCAGCTTCCCAGTTATGTCTCCCCCCATGATGATGATGTTCGACTTGTAGAACTTGCCTGCATTCAGGAACTTGAGGAAACACTTTTCGGAACCATGCAGGTCTGTCGCGAAGAAGATCCGGGTGATTTCTGCCATTCTCCCCAGCTCACTGCCTGAACTCCACGTCCTCTGCTTCGGTGTACCAGAGAATCCTCGTGCCTAGCCTGGCTCGCAAGTTCCACTTGAACGACTTCGGTTCGGACTCGATCTTCTGCGCCAGGTCGTCGAGCCTGCGGGTGACCAACTCTTTGTCTGCCGGTGAGAGGGATTGGATGCCGTCCAAATAGTCCCGTACCTTCTTGATGTTGGTGGTAGCGGTGTAGTAGAAGCCCCAGTCGCTGGCGAGAAGCTTCGTCACGTACCTCGCGTCGAGCTGGCCAGGAGAGCCATCCCCAAGACCGTGCTCGCGCATGAGGACTACGACGTCCTTCACATCCTTCTCACTTATCTTCACTATCTGTAGCTTCTCCAAAAGGAGGTCGGCGAGGCTGATGGTCACAGGGTCCAGGTCCAGTCTCCGTGTGAGGTCGAGCACGTGGTTGAAGGACAGCCTGTCGAAGAAGACGTCTACATGCCTCGAGTTACCGGGGTCGGAGTATATCTGGCGGTTTGCCCCATAGAGTGTGTTCACACGTTCGTTCGGGACGAACTTCAGGCTGGAAAAGAGCTCGGGGATGCGAGATACGTACTTCGAGATCGTCATGAAATCCAGGTCGGTAAGGCGCCTCTTCAACAGGTCGCCCAGAAGGTTCGATTTGGGACACTGATAGTAGATGGCTGTGGCACCGAGGAGCCTCAGCTGGATGTCCATCTTCTTTGCTGCTTCGACTATCGCGACTGCTGACTCGAAGAATCCTGAATACGACCCACCTTCGCTGGAGCTCATCCCACCCACTGCGATTGGAGCGCGGAGGGGCGGTTCATATTTCTTTTCTCGCGACATGGGTAGAGTATTAATAATGGTCTTGGTGGTCCGTGCGATTGCGGCCTTCGAATGAGTAGCGAAGATAAAACCACGAAAACTGAAGAGAAGACCTTCTTTGCAAGAACATCTAGCGGCCTTGTAAGGGAATTCGGCACACTCGACGTCTTGCTGATCGCGTCAGCGGCTGTGTTTGCGCTTACCTACACCATACTCCAGTTCCCCTGGTTCTATGGGTTCAACCCTGGAGCGGACCTCACAACTTCCCTCCTGATTATCGCCGTACCTTTCATCCTGTTGATGCTCATCTATTGGGCTATGGGAGTCATAATGCCCAGGTCAGGGAATGACTACGTCTGGGTTGCGAGGATACTCAACCCTGTGGTCGGCTTTGCTTGGTCTTGTCTCTACATGTTCGCGGTGTTCGCCACGGCGTTCGTCGGTGGGACAGCCGCATATGCGTCAGGACTCTCAACGTCGCTGGTCGTCTGGGGGCAGCTGTACAACAATCCCGGCCTCGTGAACCTAGGCAATACCCTGAGTCAGCCGGTCTACGGGTTCGGACTTTCTCTTGCCATTACCTTGTGCTTCGCGGTACTCGCAATAATTGGGGCGAAGGCTGTCAAGAGATTTCTCTATGTCGTCTGGGGACTCGCAGTAGTGGGCATCATAACGATTTGGAGCCTCCTGGCGACTACGTCGCCAGCCACCTTCGCGGGAAAATGGAATTCTGCCCTTTCCTCCTACTCTACCTACAACGGGCTCACAACCCTGGCCACCAAGCTTGGGTGGACCGCGCCTACAATCACTCTTGGCGCCTCGCTGGTCGCCCTCCCGTTCGTCGCACTTTTCCTGCTCGGTGGTAACTTCACCAACGCAGTGGCAGGCGAAATAAAGAACGCGAAACGAGCTCTTCCAATCGCGCTGTTGCTGTCCTTGGTCCTAGGAATCATCTTCTGGGCTGTAACTGCACAGCTTTCGCTGAACGCCTTCGGAGCGAACTGGATGTACGCCGTTGGCCATCTGTGGGACGTCAACTCAGCCAACTACAGTGCTGTAATGCCTGTTGCCCCGACATTCCCGCTCATGGTTTCACTTGTGGCGTATCCGAACCAGTTCCTGGTCTTCCTTGTCCTCTTCACCATAATGGCAGGTTCACTGGCAGCGCCCTTCGTATACTTCTGGATACCAGCCAGGTACTTCTTTGCCTGGTCCTTCGACAGGATAATCCCTACGAAGATGGCCGCGGTGAACAAGAGGTATAGGACGCCCCACGTCTCGATCATAACCATAACCGTGCTGTCAGCGGTGATCTTCGCTGCCTACTGGTTCACGAGCTGGCCCACAATCGAGACTATCGGGACGTTCCTCTGGGCGTTCTGCTTCGTCATACCGGGCATAGCCACTATGATCTTCCCGTACAGGATGAAGGAGCTCTTCAACTCGTCCCCCGGCTGGATGAGGTCCAAGGTTGCAGGAATCCCGCTTCTAACCATAATCGGCTTCCTGACCACAATCTCGTTCGGCTACATCGGCTACCTTGCCATCTCTAATCCTCTGATCGTCACACTCACAAGCTACGGAGCCCTGGTCGCACTGGGCGTGATTGTTGGCTGCGTGGCCATATACTACCTGAGCAGGAGATACCACAAGACCCGCGGTCTGGACACGGATCTGGCTTTCAAGGAGATTCCCCCCGTCTAGGGGCCAAGCGCGAAGTCAACCTCACGCGCCGATCGAACGTCTGCATTGGTCCTATAGGCCGAAACCTTAGATTCTCTGGCATCCACTTTCGGACCTGTTTGGGGTCCCAGGTTCAACCTGCCCTCCCTTTCAGACAAGTGTTGATCGTGGTGGCAGGGTATTAGGGAATCGGGCACCTGAACTTTCGTGGACGCGCGCGCGCGCGCTGCATCACCAAGATTCCCTGGCCGCACCAATTCTGGAATCGATTTCATTTGGAGCAGGCTCACTTTTCACAGTGTATTCGTCGATCGTGTAATTGAGTTGTTCACCTAACTCCTCTGCAACGCCCGAAGGTCACGTTCCGCAAAAGCGCCTGTGCAGAATCGCTTGATTCCAGCTTATTTCGGTTGGAATAGCTCGAAATGAGTGATTTGTCAGCGGGCCCGGTGGGATTCGAACCTAGCAGCAATCACCTCGCAAATAGCCCGAATCTAGCCCCGACTTACCAAAGAAGCTCGAAATAGTTGCCCCGGGGGGGATTCCGACGATATGGTGCAGTGCCCTCCCTCCATTAAGTTGGCGCTTTCGACGCAAGACGGTTTAAGTAAGCACGGCAGAATCTGTCATTCTGACATGTGGTTCATCACCCTAGTCAAAATGAAGAAAGCCCCGAATGCGCAAGAAGCAGCGGCGATGAACAAGACGATGCAAGAGGCGGCGACCAAGCTGGGGGTCAAGATCCACCATGGGTTCGTGACCCTCGGCCGATACGACGCAGTCTGGATAAGCGAAGCTCCCGACATCAGCGGTCCGATGAGACTGTCGATGAGGGGGCCCGACGTGGAATGGTCAGAAACACTCGTCGCAACTTCGTACGAGGACGCAATGAACTGGAGCAAGTAAGACGCGGAGAGCGTCCTCCGGTCTTCTTTTCACGTTCGCAGTTCCTGTCTAAGGCAAGCAGAGGAGCTAGGAGTTCCGGCCCGACGGGGCTCGCCGTCATACGGGTTCGATTCTCCCCACTGCAGTCAATCTCGGTGATGGTCGTGCGGTTAAGAGCACCATCCGACTTTGACTGTCCTTAGTTTCGGGTCTCTGTGAGTCAGAGATGCGGACGTCATGCCAACCAGCTTCGTCGAGGAGTTTCAAGTAGGCACTCGTTGGAAGAATCGTGAGCCAAGGTTCCGTGCGTCCCGCCCTTCGATTGGCGTTTGTCGTCGTCGCCACTTGATTCGAGTTCTCACCTTCACGACTAACGGCCAGACTGGCTGCAAGCGTGCTTCCGGAAGCAGCCACGGACCGTAATTCCATTAGAAGTCGGAAAGTTGTCTGTTGATCGAGATATACAAGTAGGCCCTCGCAAACGAACAGAGTAGGCTGGCTGGGGACATGCCCGAACGTTCGTAGCAGTTCTCTTGAGCCGTCGTGCCGGAAGTCCACGGGAATCAAAGTCAACTCCTGCATGTCAGCTCTCATATCACGCAGTCGTCTGGCCTTGTCGGCTTGCGTTGTAGGATGGTCCAGCTCGAAGAACCGCACGCCCGTGGCGCGGAACCGCAACGCGCGGTCGTCGTAGCCAGCGCCGCATATCACTATCTGGGGCACACCTGTCGAGACAGCCTCAAAGACCTGTTCGTCAAAGAAGCGTGTGCGTCTAACTATCCCTGGCCGAAGCCGAGCCGCAGAACTTGGTCTCATGCCTGCGCACAGCTTGTGCTGAGCTTCTGGGTCGCCCTGTGGAGTGTGTGGACGGTCAAGCTCGGCACGGACTAAGGCCACGACTTGGCTTGTCCTTGAAGGCTGGAAGTTCACGGCTTCGACACCTACCGGTTCCATATTCAGTCTTTCTTGAAGCGCACGCGCCGTAGCAGACCGCGCTACGGTCGCGTTCATGTGCGGGGGGTGGGATGTCCGCATGCTATTGTATGCGGAAACATAGCAATAAATAACCCACAGCCATAGGCTAAAACACTTATGAACGCCTTAACGGGAAACTCGATAGAGGCCTACGTCTTGGGGTTCAAATCGGACGCGACCAAAGAAACCTACCTGAAGAAGCTAAGACAGTTTCTCGGCACGTTCAATCTGACTCCCGACCAGTTCCTGGAGCTCGCGCAGACTCGCCCCAAGGAGGCCGAAAAGCTTCTCCTCAAGTACATCGCGCAGCGGAGAGACGAAGTAAGCGGCTCGACCATTCGAGGGCTGAAGGAGGCCGTAAAGGCCTTCCTTCTAATGAACGACGTTGAGAGCGGGATAAACTGGGAGAAGATTTCCCGAATAATGCCCCACGCCCGGAAGGTGGGACAGGACAGGGCTCCCACCGTCGAAGAGGTAAGGGAGATACTGGCCAACTGTGATCTCAGGATGAAGGCGATTGTCCTGTTGCTTCTCTCCAGCGGTATGAGGGTTGGAGCCTTCGATTATCTCAAGTGGAAGGACGTGACACCGGTGAAGGTTGGAGATCAGGAGTTCGCGAAGCTTACCATCTATCGGGGCGAACCGGAGCAGTACACCACTTTCACCACGCCCGAAGCCTATCGCACGCTAATGGAATACTGGGAGAGAAGGAAAGGTAAGGGCGATAACCTCTCTCCCGAGAAGTACCTGATAGGGCACGAGAGAGAAAGCTCTGACAGGCCCGTAAGCTCGCAGACGATCAAGAATCTAGTCATCAAACTTCTATGGGAAATAGGGATGAGGACGGAACACAAGAGGGTGCAGGAATTCAAGGCAGTTCACGGTTTCAGGAAGTTCTTCGAGACTAACGCCAAGAGGATCCTGCGAGCTGAAGACGTTGAGCGCATGAAGGGCCATCTCTCAAATTACTACAAACCGAC
This sequence comes from Nitrososphaerales archaeon, assembly GCA_050011215.1. Lineage (GTDB taxonomy): Archaea > Thermoproteota > Nitrososphaeria > Nitrososphaerales > Gagatemarchaeaceae > UBA183. The sequence goes on along the minus strand of JBEKJM010000013.1, from coordinate 10,483 downwards.
GGACGAATACCTGGCAAGCGAGTATGTGAAGGCGGTTCCATACCTGACGGTCTCGGAGACCTTCGAACTGAAGGAGAAGCTGGATGTCTCGAATAAAGAGAAGAAAGAGAAAATCGGAGAGCTCGAAAGGGAGAACCTAGCTCTAAGGAAAGAGGTACAGGAGATCAAGGAGCAAGTCAAGCTTCTTGGCCAGATGATAGCGAAGAAAAAAGCCTAGGTCTCAGTCCTCCAGACCCTAGCGCCTGACAAAAACGACCCGCGTATTGATACCTCGATAATGCCGATTTTGGGGGAAAAGTGATGCTGGAAGCAAAAGTCGCCAAAAAGGACCCTGGAAGAAGGAAATAGACCCGCGAAGACCCTCCACTTTCTGCTTGTGAGAGGGAAACGGAAGAACGGACAAACGCTGATTTTGGGGGAAAAAAAGCTTCGGTAAGATGGGAATCGCCTAGAGTTCGGCCTTCAATCGACTACTTTTCGCCGAATTCTTCCTCAAAACCAAATGTCAGCCGTTGTCAGCGTTTTTCAGCGTTTTTCCGCGTTTTGGAAAAGCTATCCATAAACGTCTCCCGTTCGTTGTCAGTCTGGAGGTTGAATCCTGAACCTTGTCACAGAAGAATGAAGATGTGACGACTGAGTCACTGATCAAGAACCTGTTGGAGAAGATCGAAAGGCTTGAGTCGCATCTTGTTGACTACCAAGGGAAGGTCAGAAATACTTTGGCCGATTCCTTGGACTAAGAGTTCAAGCTTCCTTTAGTTTCTCCTCGACCGTTTTCAGCTTGATGTCGTGGTTCATCTCATGATCGCTCTCCCCGACGGGCGATTCACTGACGAGGACACAAGAGCGTGCTGGTTCGCCCGCCAAGGTGCCACGGACTTCCATCTGAAAGTGTCAGCAAATGCAGTGAGGATTGCAACCGAAATATAGGGAGAAGCAGTGAAGAGCCAGTTACCTAGACAGCTCCGCTTCCCTCCGGTAAGTTTGGATTGTCTTAACAAAGCGTAGCATGACTGTACTCGTTAAGAAACGCAGCAGGATGAATAAAAGCGCAGAAAGGACTCGCAGTGTTGATTAGGTCATTGGATGAGTGCCCCAACTAGGAGAATTGGGTTACAGTAGTGCCCAAGCTTATCGTGGTCAAACGAGTCGTGGTTGTTGAGGCGTTGCTCGGCTCCGGACAAAAAACCGCAAAGTTTGCACTGCCAAGCAAGCGATAGCCACCACAGGACGGAAGATAGAATCCTCCTATTCCAAACAAATAAAACGTTACTGATTCATAATGGTTTTGCGGGTGGCAAGTACCGGGTGCTGAGGGAGGGCACGGACCCGAGGAGATTGAAACCAATGGTGGAAGGAACAACACCAATAATCCGAACACCGCGAGTAAAAGAATCAAGATAACTCGATACTTCATAGTACACATCTGTATGGAATGTCACTTATACGCGTTGTCAGATGAGACTCCGTCTTGAACCTCCAAAATGGTCGAGAGGGAGGGAAGTAGATCTCACATCCGGGATTCTCGGCCACTGGTTGTGAAATCCACTTGTGCCGCTTTCCACATCTCCGAATGTGCCGCGCGTAATTCTCCTCATTTCAGTCTATCCCACGCCGGACAAATGAGCGACGAAGAAAAGGTCGAGAACGCGCCTATTCTGAAGGGCTACCAAGTCCTTCACAATTTCATTTGGACCACGTGAAGGATTGAAAGATCAAACGCTGCAGAGGTCGCGGGAATCAAGGTCAGAGGGACGGGCAAGTGGATAACTATCCATCCAGAATGCGAGCTTCGAGAGGCTTCCCAAGAAGGTCGATGACATTAGCTACCAGTGAATCCAAGGTAATACGGTTGTCGCATTTCCTGAATAGGAACTGGAGAGTGCCTCTTTCCGCATCTTTTCATGTGCCTCCGAATGTCCTTGACGGATTTGCGGCATCGGGGGCAGATGGGCATACTCTGGATTCCCTGGTTCGTAGTGAAGTACTTGATTAGCCAATTCCGCTCACCTCAATGGAAAGGTTCAACGTAATGAGTCAGAAAATCATCCATGAGACCGCCCCCGGACCCCTTTTCACTTTTTCCTATTTGCCTACCCTCCTCTATCCCTTGGCAGGGGCAGCAATCTTCATACCGGTCGATGTGATATACGCTCTGGATGTGCTATACTCGTTCTCTCTGTGGAACCTTTGGGGCTTCTTGGTCGGTCTGATCTTTGATTTGCTTCTAATTTATACCATAAGAAATCTGTGGTTGCTACCGATCCACCGAGCGTCGTTCTTTCAGGACTACTTCACTGTGAGCCGGAGAAGGGCCGCGGAGAAGTTGCAGTACGCTGACGTATCGCACGTGGAGAAGCACAAGTCCCGCACGCTCACGAACATAGGAACTCTTGTGCGAATCTCTGTAAAGGGGAGAGACTCGGCATTGACCATCCCACTGAACCCGAGAAACAGGAAGCTGAAGACGGACCTGTACACCTGGCTGACCGAGAGGACAGGCCAAGCCAACTGAAGCCGCCAAACAGGATAGACTATTGGTAAACGTCACCTCTTCGAGCATGACCGACGACATTACGTGTTGATTTGGCTGGCTTCGAATAGGATTCTTGACCTGAAGGAGCCTCCGCACATAATAAGGTGCGGGGGGTGGGATTTCCACCCCAATTTACCAGTAAGCACGCGCGCTAGCATGAGACTCATAAGGCAAGTCAACAACGCCTGGGCCAATGAAGACCGCCTACTCCGAAACCTACAGGGTCTCCAAGACCTTCGATGCTCCCCTAGAGTTCGTCTACGCCTGGTGCACCGATTACAGAGAGGACGACCCGAAGATGTTCAGTTCCAAGCTCAGGCGCGTCTTCCACGAGAAGACGAAGAAGAGGGCGATCTGGACCATCGCGGGAGAGGGCCTTCCTTCTGGCATCGACCCAGTCAGAGTGGTCTGGCTCCGGCCTCCCGACGCTTGGCATCTTGAGACCTGCGGCGACGAGACCTTGGTGGGGGACTATAAACTCACGGCGTTGAGCAGCAGAAGGACAAGGCTGGACATGGCATTCACCCAGACATACGGCACGAGGAAGGAGGTCCGAAGCAGGGAAGGCTTCCAGCGCGCGCCGCGCTACCCTCGACCACTGGAACCACTACGCGAAGTTCTTGGAACGGGACTACAGGCTCTCTCTGCGCTTTCGCGCGCGCGCAGCAGGGTCTCTAGCATCTAGAAACAGAAAAGTGAAAAGCGAATAGTTTGCGCCCACCCGCGGCGCTCTAACCTACCTCGGCAATGATGAAGAGAGACGTGGTCTCCCCGTTTGTCAGCGATATCCCGCTACCGTAAGGTATCTGACCATTCGATACTCTGTATCCGGTCCATACTCCGCCAGCCGACGACTGCAGCTTCGACATCACGGCCGCGACGCTCTGGACCGTCGTGTTGTACCCCAGCGCGAACTGTCGCGTGAACGAATTATCCGCTAAGCGCGCGCGGGCGACCGCAGTAGCGCCGCGGTCAGGACTTGGACCTGCGGGTGAAAAGCCCTGGGTTCAAGAATCAGTCTCTGAAATAGCTAGAATCCAGCTAGTCCAGACGAACAGAGGATATTCTGGGCTTAGATTTAGTGGGCCGGCCCGGAATTGAACCGGGGACCTTGGCGTGCGAGAGCTGCTCTCGTGAATTCGCCGTGTCAGAGCGATGTCCTAACCAAGCTAGACGACCGGCCCGCGATTTCGCACCGCCCCCTCGACCGCCTTTTATGTTTACGCGGGAACGAGCGGTTCACGCTCGTCCGCGCAGTTCGCCAATAGGCTAAGATTGCTTCAGGCGGTAGCTTTGATTAAATATCGAGCCGTTGACGCGAGATACGAAAGCGATGCAAGGAAGTTCCGAAGTGCCGGGTTTCTACAAGCTGCCGATTGAGGAGAGGATGAAGATAGTCAAGAAACTTACGGGCCTGTCCGATGAGGATGCGAAGGCCCTCGCGAACACGGGGGGACTTCCCATCGACGTCGCAGACAGGATGATTGAAAACGTTGTAGGGGGGATAACCGTTCCGATGGGAATCGCTGTCAACTTCAAGGTCAACGGGAAGGACTACCTCGTGCCCATGGCCCTGGAAGAGCCATCCGTGGTGGCGGCCGCGAGCAATGCGGCGAAGATGGCGAGGGTGAAGGGAGGCTTCAGCGTCACCAACACAGGCGCAGTGATGATCGGGCAGATCCAGGTCGTCGGTGTGAAGGACCCGGACGGGGCGAGGACCAGACTGCTTGAGAAGAAGTCCGAGATCCTGAAGGAGGCCAACGACCAGGACCCCATGCTGGTGTCGCTCGGCGGAGGGGCCAAGGACCTGAACGTGAAGATCCTTTCCACCGTGAAGGGGCCGATGGTCGTGCCTGAGCTCATCGTGAACACAGGAGATGCGATGGGGGGCAACGCCGTGAACACGATGGCTGAGGCGGTGGCGCCGATGGTCGAGAGAATCACGGGTGGGAGGGTGGTCCTCAGGATAATCTCCAACCTGGCCGACAGGCGTCTGGTCAATGCGACCGCCGCGTTTGACAAGGAAGCGATTGGCGGAGGAGACGCCGTGGACGGAATCGTCTTGGCCTACGCGTTCGCCGATGCGGACCCCTACAGGTGCGCGACACACAACAAGGGGATAATGAACGGGGTCATCGCCGTCGGGATAGCCTGCGGGCAGGACATCAGGGCCCTTGAAGCAGGGGCTCACAGCTACGCATCTCGGAGCGGAAGTTACAAGCCACTCACCACGTGGGAGAAGGATGCAAACGGCGACCTGGTGGGGAGGCTTGAGATGCCCATGGCAGTGGGGTTGGTCGGCGGGGCTGCAAAGACGAATCCGGCGGCGAGGGCCGCAATCAAGATCCTCGGAGTCAAGACAGCGACGGAGCTGGCCGAGGTGATGGGGGCGGTGGGGCTCGCGCAGAACTTCGCGGCGCTCAGGGCGCTCGCGACGGAGGGCATCCAAAGAGGGCACATGAAACTGCACGCAAGAAACATCGCGGTTTCAGCCGGGGCTACAGGAAAGATGGTCGACCTTGTGGCAGAGAAGATGGTGGTGGAGAGAAAGGTAAGGTTCGACAGGGCGAAGGAGCTCGTCGAAGAGCTCCAAAGGCGAAGCGTGCGGTAGCCCGCACACCTGACATTCTGCCCAGACGACTAGAGCCAAGCATGTAGTCGAGGCGCTTTCAGCCGCGGCGGCAGCGGCTGTCTATGCCGCGTGTTGCGTCTGTGGAGGTATGTGCAAGACTGGGAACAACACTAGCCGCCGGCCATCGGTATCCGCACGCCTCTCTTCCTCGCGGTCCGGAGCGCGTCTTCGTATCCCGCATCGGCGTGTCTCGCCACGCCGAGGCCAGGGTCGTTCGTGAGCGCGGTTTCAATTCGTTCGTCGGCGTCCTCTGACCCGTCGGCGAGGACCGCGAGTCCTGCGTGAATCGAATAGCCGATGCCGACTCCCCCGCCGTGGTGGACGGAGACCCAGGAGGCCCCGGAGACCGCGTTGAGGAGAGCGTTGAGGATCGGCCAGTCGGCGATGGCATCTGACCCGTCCTTCATTCCTTCGGTCTCCCTGTAAGGCGAGGCCACAGAACCGGAATCGAGATGGTCGCGCCCGATTACGATCGGAGCGGAGATGGTCCCGTCGCGGACCATTCTGTTGATGACCTTGCCGAACCTCGCCCGCTCCCCGTATCCCAGCCAGCAGACCCTAGCTGGGAGGCCTTGGAACTGGACCCTCTCGTGCGCCTTCGTAATCCACCTTACCAGCGAGAGATTGTCCCCGAACTCCTTCACGATGGCCACGTCTGTCGCGTAGATGTCCTCAGGTCTACCGGAAAGGGCGATCCACCGGAATGGGCCTCTTCCCTCGCAGAAGAGAGGCCTGATGTACTCCGGCACGAAGCCGGGAATCTTGAACGCGTCTGCCACCCCTGCATCCATCGCCATCTTTCGGATGTTGTTGCCGTATTCGAATGCGACGGCCCCTCCACGCTGGAAGTCGAGCATCGCGGTGACGTGCTTTGCGATTGACGCCATGGAGCGCTTCAGGTACGCATCCGGGTCGGACCCCCGCAGTGCCGAAGCTTCCTTGACACCCAGGCCTTCGGGGATGTAGCCTGCCAGCGGGTCGTGCGCCGCAGTCTGGTCGGTTATCACGTCAGGCCTGAACCCCGACTTCGCGAGCTCCGGGAGGACCTCGGCGGAGTTGCCGAGCAGGGCCACAGAAATGGCCCTTCCTTCCTTCGCCGTGCTCCCCGCCACGTCGAGGGCCTCACGAGCGCTCTCCACGACCATGTCGCAGTAGCCCTTGTCGAGCCGCCTCTGAATCGCCCGCCGGTCGACTTCGACGACCAACGCGACCCCGTCGTTCATGGTGACGGCGAGCGGCTGGGCGCCTCCCATCTCTCCGAGTCCGGAGGTAAGAACAATCCTTCCCTTCAGCGATCCACCAAAGTGCTTCGAGGCAACGGCCGCGAGAGTCTCATAGGTGCCTTGGAGTATCCCTTGTGTGCCTATGTACATCCAGCTACCCGCGGTCATCTGCCCGTACATCGTGAGCCCCCTCGCCTCCAGTTCCCTGAAGTAGGTCCAGTCGGCCCACTTCGGCACGATCATGGCGTTGGAGATGAGCACCCTCGGGGCCCTCTCGCTCGTCCTGAACACCGCAACGGGTTTGCCGGATTGGATGAGCAGCGTCTCATCGTTGGCCAGAGCCTTCAGCGACTTCACGATCGCTTCGTAGGCGGGCCAGCTTCTTGCAGCCCTCCCCGTCCCACCGTATACTATCAGCTTCTCCGGATCCTTGGCAACCTCCGGGTCGAGGTTGTTCATCAGCATCCGGAGCGCAGCCTCCTGGTGCCAGCTCCTGCACGATATCTCGCTGCCCTGCGGTGCCCTGATGACGTGCTTCTGCACGAAGGTTTCAGGCGATGACTCTCGATTTAAGAGTTCAGCCCTGCTCATCACGGCACCAGTAAGTCCATGACGATTGGCGCCGTCGCCCGGCGAGTGGCGGAATCGCGCGGGCCGCTGGAAGTGGGTATCCTTAATATTCAAAGCCCGAAAAGCTGGGCGTTCATGCAGGCCAGCCCTGACGTACTCTCAAGACTGAGTTCCGACATTGACCGCGATGCAGGCAAGGCCCAAGACTTCTTTGTAAGGATGCTGAGAGTAAACGCGGTCAACCCCAGGATGGGGGGGCCAGGCGAGATTGACCGAGCGAATCTCATCCAGTCTTTCCTTGAAGGCGAGGGATTCGAGGTTTCAAGGGTCGACGCGCCTGACAGCGGATACAAACGCGGAGTCAGACCGAACATCTGCACCAGGGTCGAAGGAGAGGACAAGAGCAAGACGCTTTGGTTCCTCGCCCACATGGACACCGTTCCGGAAGGTAGCAGGGAACTGTGGAACAGCGATCCATTTGAGCCAAGAATCGAAGACGGAAAGATCTTTGCCAGGGGCGCGGAGGACAACGGCCAGTCCCTCGTTTCAAGCCTCTTCGCTCTCAGAGAACTGAAGTCGCTAGGCGAACGGCTTCCATTCAACGTGGGCGCCTGGTTTGTCGCCGATGAGGAATGCGGGAGCAACTACGGTGTGAAGTATCTGTTGGAGCATTCTCACTTTAGGCCAGGCGATCTTATCGTCGTTCCTGACGCCGGAAGCCCGAGCGGAACCGACATCGAGATAGCTGAGAAGAACCTCTTGTGGTTCAAGGTCACCACCAGAGGAAAGCAGGTACACGCAAGCCTCCCCGCGAAGGGCAAGAATGCCCACAGGCTTGGCATGAAGCTCGCGCTGGCCCTTGACGAGAGCCTGCACCGGCGCTACCCCAAGCGCAACGACCTCTTCGATGATCCGTCTTCGACTTTTGAACCTACGAAGATAGATCCGAACGTTCCGAACGTGAACACGATTCCTGGCCTCGATGCATTCTACTTCGACTGCAGGGTCCTGCCCGAATACTCTCTCGATTCGGTCCTGTCAGACATACGTTCGTCGTTGCGCGACTTGGCGAAAGAACACGGAGCTGACGCGTCTCTTGAGATCGTCCAGCGGGACGACGCCGGTCCCGCGACGTCTCCGACGAGCGAGATCGCTAGACTAGTGGAGAAGGCAGTCGCCCGCATGACGAGGAAACGACCCAGGTTCGTTGGCATCGGACTCCGGACCGTCGGCAACTTCTTCAGGGATAGGGGCATTCCGACCGTTGTTTGGAGCACCGTGGACGACGTACCGCACGAACCAAACGAGTACTCGCGAGTGGCGAGTCTGATTTCCGATGCAAAGGTGTTCGCCGCGATCCCCCTCCTCGCCGATTCACGCTGAGCAGGAAGGGAATAGACGTCAACTCATCCGCACGAGGGATTTCGCTGCACAGCTGTCTTGCGCAGCCGCTCGGTCTGGCTCTCGGTCCTTCATTCTACGAAGCCCTGAGTTCAACCGAAAGGAATCCCTTGTGTCTGCCGACGCCGGAGAACGCACGGCGGGGCGCACAACGCAGAAATAGACTGGTGCGCGGTTAGGAGGATCAAGATGAGCGTCTCCGAGGTCGCGAGAACGATCCAGAAAGAGGACGTGAAGGAAGTCGCCCTGCAGTTCACGGATCTGTCCGGCATCCTGCACTCTCTATGGGTGCCTTCCGGTCTCTTGCCCAAGGTGGCCGCTGAGGGCATCCACATGGACGGTTCCTCCGTGGACATGGTGGACATAAGCGAGAGCGACTTGAAGTTGATGCCACGGCTGGAAACGTTTGTGGTCCTGCCGCCCGGTCTGTTCGCGCAGAGGGTTGCAAGAGTACTCTGTGACATCTATCAGCCCGAGTCTGAAAGACCTTACGAACTTGACCCGAGGTTCGTGCTCAAGAGAGTCATAGACGAATCCAGGGGGACCCTCGGAAGGTCGGTCAGGTACAACACCTGCAGCGAGATCGAGTACTTCCTGTTCAAGAGGGATGATGCCGGGAACCCGAAGAGGTATGATGAGGGAGGCTACCTGGCCAGCCCGCCTGCTGATCAAGGCATTGATGTAAGGCTGGAGATCACTGACAACCTCAGGAGCGCGGGAGTGGTCGTCGAGAAGCACCATCACGAGGTGCCTCCCGGAAAATACGAGTTGAACCTGACCTACTCTGACGCCCTGAGCATGGCCGACACCATCTACCTGGTCAAGTTCATAGTAAAGATGACCGCGGCGCGAAAAGGGCTCATCGCGTCATTCATGCCGAAGCCCTTTCACGACGGGTACGGGGCCGGACTGCACACTCACGTCAGCTTCATGGACGAACGGAAGAAACGGAACCTGTTCTACGACCCTGGGGGAGTCTACGGAATCAGCGAGATGGCCTTGCACTTCCTCGCAGGCGTCCTGACCCATGCGAAGGCGCTGGCCGCCCTGACCAACCCTTCAGTCAATTCCTACAAGAGACTGGTGCCCGGCTGGGAGGCTCCCGTCTACCTATCATGGGCCAAATACAATCGGTCCGTTCTGATCAGGGTCCCGCCCGGAAAAGGGATGAGGGCCAGGCTGGAGTACAGACCTTCCGACGGCACGTGCAACTTCTACCTTGCGTTCGCCGGCATCCTGGCGGCAGGACTGGACGGCATCAGAAGGAAGACGGAGCCCCCCGAACCCGTGGAGGAAGACATCTACGCGATGAGTGGCAAGCAGAGGACGGCAAGAGGTATCGAGGTGCTTCCGGAGAACCTGGGAGAGGCACTGAACGAGTTCTCCAGGGACAAGTATCTGGTGGAGAAGATGGGAAGGGCGTTCTCCGACAGGTTCCTCCAGATCCGGACCAAGGAATGGAAGGACTTCAATCGCACTGTGCACGAGTGGGAAAGGAAGAAGTACCTAGAACTCTGACCGAGGAGATGGGTACGGCATATGCCGATCAGGGCTGACTACGCGATAGTACACGCGAACGAACTCGCTACGCTGGCGGGGAAGAGTGACCGCCCCCAAGTCAGAGAGGGAATGAAGGACCTTGGAATAATCAGAGACGGAGCAGTCGCGGTCAAAGACGGGAGGATAGCAGCGGTGGGGACGACCAGGAAGGTCTTGGACGGGCTGGAGAAGGGAATTGAGACGATAGACGCAAGCGGGAGGCTGGTCGCTCCCGGGCTCATAGACCCTCACGTGCATCTGGTCTTCGCCGGCTCCAGAGAAGACGAACTCGAGGCGATGGCCGTGAAGGGGACCCCGTACCTGAAGATCAAAGCGGAGGGAGGTGGAATGCCCACAACTCTCAAGATGACGGGTGAGGCCTCGACGGAGGAACTGGTCAAGCTGACGACCCAGAGGCTCGATACTATGCTGATCTACGGCACGACGACGATTGAAGCGAAGAGCGGATACGAGATGACTTTGGGAGGGGAGATAAGACAGCTGGAGGTAATCCGGGCCCTCGGAGAGTCCCACCCCGTCGAGCTGGTCCCGACCTTCCTGGCACAGGGAATTCCTCGAGGA
>JBEKJM010000012.1:0-36306 GCA_050011215.1 Nitrososphaerales archaeon | reverse complement strand
CCTGAAAAACGCGACCGCGCTCGAAGGGGCCTCGGTCTCGCACCACCTGAAGAGCCTGCTCGGGATGGGACTGGTCTCGCACGGCGACGAAGGGGGATACCAGCTCACGAAGCGGGGCAGGCTTCTCGTCAGGACGCTCGCCCTGATGAACGAAGCATTGGGAGGCGAGAAGGTTGATTGAGATAGGGCACGAACGACGCTCCGCGTTCTTCACTCGTAGGGCGGCGTCCGCCTTCGGCACGATGGCCGCGCTGCTCCTGCTGGTCTGGCTGGCAAGAACAATCCTCTCCATCTCCCTGTACTCGACCGAACTTCTGGTGGCGAGCTTCGGCCTGATTCTTCTGGGCCGGGCCTTTAGGACTAGGACGCGCTCCGGCGCGGGACGCGCCATCTCGAGCTTCCTGGGCAACATCGCGATAGGTTGCATCATACTCGTCATCGCGATATGGTTCCTGGGCTGGGTCGCTTCCCTCCAAGGAAGCCCTCTACAGTCGGGGTTCATCAACGCGATTCCCGATCTCGTCATCGCCGCGATCTCGACAGGACTGCTCGCCTACGCCGCCCGCGAGCTGACCCCCCACAGAGAGAGTCCCTTCGCGAACGGGCCTCCCATCTTGGTCCACGCAGACTCCGGCGTCACGGCAGGGAAGACGACCCTTTCTGCCAAGACGGACACGATAGCACTCCCTCTAACCAGGTCGGGTAAGACGGTGGGTTGCGTCCTCTACGGCGATGTCAAGGCCTCCTTCGAGACGCCCATGGGGCCAGTGACAGCGTCATACACGAGACCGGTAACGACGTTCGGGATACCCTTCAGGGGCGAAAAGGCGGGAAGGGACGACGTGTCGAGGCTCACCGGGAAGGACGTGAACCAACTCATCCAGGATGCCCAGATCGACCCCAAGATGACGAGGCTTGACGGCTCCGGCCACAGCGTGGACCTCCCCTTTGTGCACGTGCGGGAGGACTCGTTCGGGGAGTCGGTCGATGTCGGGCCGATAAGCGTCAGGGAAGGTCCAGAAGGCGAGTCGGTCCGAATCGGGCCCTGGGAATACAATTCAAAAGAAGGCGCTGACCGCCACGCCTCCTGGCTGGCGCGAGGCGCTCAGGACTCGTCGTACCTCAGCGTGTCGGGCGAAGAGGCCTCGGCCAAGTGGAACGGGAGTTCGCTGTGGATGAAGAGGGATTCGATGAAGCTGATGGTAGGGGCGGACGGATTCCACTACTCGCCCACGGAGGTCAGGACGTTCTCGCCCCTGCACACGCTGTACGTGGCGAACCAGAAGATGTCCCTCAACACGAGGAAGTTCACGCTGAACGTCACCGCCGATCGAGTCGTACTCAGAGCCGACAGCGGCTCGAAGAGCACCGACTCCCCCGCCCTCGCCCAGGACCTCAGGAACCTCTTCACCGAGGAGGCGAAGAAGCACATCCAGGACGTCATGAAGGGCGTGCCGATCGACCTCGACGAGATGCTTTCAAGCACCGAGGGAGTCCTCAAGAAGTATGACTGAAGCCGATGTCTCCGGCCCGACGAAGGCCGATGGCAACGGGACAGAGGCCCGCGATGGGGTCGACCTGAACGCAGCGAGGGACCAGCTGCTCACACCCCTCGAAGAGAAGCGCCGGCAAGACGACGCTCGTCCGGATTTTCACCACGCGGCCGATGCTGACCTCGGTCTCGGCGCGCGTGCTAGGACCGACCTTCAGGCGAAAGTCGTCGACGTTTCGAAGCTGGGGAAGGTCTACCCGGGAGGGACCGAGGCTCTGCGTGACGTCTCCTTCAGCATAGAACGCGGCCATGTCTTCTGCCTCCTGGGCCGGAACGGAGCGGGGAAGACGACCCTGTTGCGGATACTCGCGACCCAGCTGCAGCCCAGCACGGGCCGAGCGACCGTGTTCGGCCTTGACGTCCCGCGCGAAGCAGAGAAGGTAAGGACGAGGATAGCCGTCCTCCCGCAGGAGGCCCGCCCGCAGATGATGCTCTCCGCCTTCGATCACGTCCGGATGATGTGCCTCATCCGCGGCATGCCTCGGGCAGAGGCTACGCGACGAGCGAACCAGATCCTGGAGCGGTTCGACCTCTGGGAGCACCGTAACAAAGTATGCGCCGACCTCTCAGGCGGCATGAGACAGCGGGTCCTCCTGTGCATGGCCCTCATAGCCGACCCCGAGCTCCTCTTCCTCGACGAGCCTACAATCGGGCTCGACCCGCTCGGGCGGCGCCAGGTGTGGGCTGCCATCCGACGACTGACCAAGGCCGGCACCACCGTTCTCCTGACGACACACTACATGGACGAAGCCGAACACCTCGCCGACAACCTGGCGATCATCGAGAAAGGCAGGGTCGCCTTCCTCGGAACCGTAGGCGAAGCGAAGGATGTCGCCGGCGTCGGGATGCGGATGATCGTCGAACCCCTGGTCAATGGAGGCCGGCGCGAGGTCTTGCATCCTTCATCGAACGAGGAGATACTGAAGATCGTCGAACGGAGCGTACGGGAAGGTCTCAAAGTCACGTTCCAGCCGCCGAGCCTCGAGGAGGCGTTCATCAACATCGTTGGAGGTTCGATTGACGATGAAGCTCAATGAAGTTCTGTACATCGGGCTCTGGGATTCTCTCCCGTTTCTCCGAGACCCAACGCTCTTCGTGATTCTCTCCGGAATTGCGTTCTTCCCGGTGCTCTTCCTCGCCCTCTTCACGGGCAGCGCCGCGCTCCCTGCCCTCGTCGGCGCCGCCGTAATGTCCCTGGCTTTCCTCGGTCTCAACGTCGCACAGTCAGTATACTACAACAAACACTGGTTCAGGTTTCAGGACATCCTGGTGGCGTCGCCCGTCTCCGCGCTTTCCTATGCACTTGGCCTCTCCCTCAGCTCCTTGATCGGGTCAGCTCCTGCGCTCGTGCTCTCCTTCTCAATCCTCATCTACTACGTACCGATCGCGCCGCTAAACTTCCTGGCCGTGGTTGCCATTGCCGCACTGATGTGGCTCGGGCTGGTATTCATCGGGTATACGATCGGGCTGTCTGTGAAGAACACTCGCAAGGCGAACTCTCTCCCACAGATCTTGGGTTTTCTCCTCGGATTCCTCCCACCGGTGTACTACCCGCTGAGTCTCCTTCCCGCATCCTTACGCCCCATCGCGATGCTGGTGCCAACCACGGAAGCCGCCCAACTGGCAAAGAACTACTTCGGTCTCCTCCCAACTTCACTCTCACAGTCTGACATCATCGTGAGCTGGGCCTACCTCCTGGCCTTCGTCGCCCTGATGGCCTTCATAACCGCCAGGAAGGCACACTGGGTCGATCCCTGATGCCACCGAGGCGCTACGCAAAGTCGGCTGACGGCTAGCTCTCGTTCAGGATTTCATTGAGGCTTCGAATCGTGACGCAGTCTGTTCCCGGATACTTCATGCTTCTATCAATGAGGATGGGTTTGATTCCCACTCCTCTCGCACCCACGATGTCCTGCTCGAGGCTATCTCCGATGTGGACGCACTCTTGAGGGGCTCTGCCCGCCCTGCGCAGAGCCAACTCAAAGGGAGCGGGGTCGGGCTTCTCCGCGCCCGCCTCTTGAGAGTATGTGACGGTGTCGAAATACCCGACGAGACCGAGGCTCTTCATTCTGTCGAGCATCTCGTCCGTGTTGTTTGATATGATTCCGAGAGAGTACCCTCTCTGCTTCAGCTCGGAGAGAACAGGGTGCGTCTCCGGGAACACGCGAAACAACCTCCCGGCGTCCAGAAAGGCAGAGCCGACCGCTCTCGACAGGCTCCCGTCACCGTCAGCGATGCCAAGTCTGTCCAACACGCAAGCATCATACAGGCCCCAAAACTCCGGCATACGGCCCCTGTATTCGTACACCTTCGGACTGTAGATCTGGTCCGCGGCCTTCATCGCTTCGAGGAGGGCGTCCTGCTGAAGGACTATCCCGCGCTCCGCCGCGGCTGCGACCCAGGCTTCCAGGACTGAGAGGGTCGAGTAACCCAGCGTATTTCCGAAGTCAAAGAAGACAGTATTGATGTTGTCGAGATACGCTGTCAATGCCTTGCCTCGATTCAAGTTTCACATTTAGTCTTTCTTGAGGGCGGTCGACCGACCAGAGGCTTCCCAGAGCTTCTCTTGGACTGCAAGAGGGCGCGCGGTCGCCGCGCATCGCACTTTAAGTTCAAATCGCACACACTAACAACGACACTACGACCCTTCTGAGGTTGGACCGCGCGCACGTTTGTCCCTCTGAGGCCGTAGCGATGCTCTGCTCTGATTCGTCTGCTTGGTTGTGGGAATCCACAGAAAGCCCCCCGTCACGGCTCGGGTCCCGCCCTGGACTCAGTCTGGATCGTCGTCGATGAAGAAGGAAGACAGATTCGAGCTTATCGCATGGGTCACCGAGCCGCAGGTCGACGAGGTGGTCGAACCTTCGCAAATGTAGGGTTGGATTGTGGCGAGTTGGTTCTTGCTGAGCGGTATGGCCAACGGCGTCAAGGGTCGCTGGCTGAAGTTGAAGGCGTTCAGCAGATTGTTCGTGTCTGCATCCCTGGTTGTGAGTGCGGGAAGGCTGAACCTCCACTCCACGAACTTCAGGGTCGACTCGAAGTCGTAGACGGTGTGATCCAAGAAGCCTGGTTTGGCATAGGCAGAGATGATGAGTGCGGGGACCCGGAAGCTCAGCCCATAACCGTCCACCGTAGGGGGTGCGACGGTGTCGAAGAAGCCCCCATAATCGTCCCAGAGCACAACGATCGCGGTGCTCCTCGAGTACTGGCTGTTCATCACGGAATCCACCACGTCGGTTATCCACCACATTCCAAGAGTGATGTTTGCGGGCGCATGGTCGCTTATCTCTGGGCTTGGGATGACCCACGAAACCTGAGGGAGGGTTCCGTTCGCGATGTCCCCAAAGAACTGTTCTCGCGCCACGACGCTCCTTGTGTAAACTTGGTCCGTGTAGGTGCTGTTCTTTGCATCGAGGGGGTTCCAGTAGGAGAACGCTGCGCCGTTCGCTATCGCATTGGCAAGAGTGTCGTCAGGAAGCACGGGCGTGTCATAGTACTTCCAGGAGATGCCGTGTGCTGTCAGCTCGTCAGCCATGGTTTGGATATCCTGGGCCTGGTTGATGTAGGTGCATGTCGCCATGGTCAGCTTCTCCGTGGCGGGGTTGAAGCATACCTGCGACTCCCGCGTCTCATTCTGGAACAGGGAGATCTTGGGGGAAGTCCCGGCAATCATGTACCAGTGGTTGGGCTGGCTGTAGCTCTTGACCGATGAGAAGAACCGGTCCGCGAGCACATAGTGGCTGGCGTAGTCCCAGAGGTAGGGCAGGGTCGAGTTGTCATAGTAGTCCATGACCTCCGGGTTGCCCCTCGCGGCAGTCAGGAAACCGTTCATCGAGCCGTTGTTGTACGATGCCAAAGTGGAGTTCCGATCATGAGGGATGTCGCTCGCCAGGACTGGATCGGTCGTGAGATGCGGCTTCATGCATCCCAAAGCAGGCTGTGAGAGGTTCAGCGGGATGCAGAAAGTAGCGTTGTATCCGGCCTCCCCGGGGTATGTCCAGAAGTAATTGTCGAATGTCCTGTTCTCCTGCATGATCACGATGATGTGCTGTATCGGATTCTTGGATGACAGAGAAGGAATGAGGATCACTTCAGCCTCGTACGTTGCGATCAGTGCAACGCAGGCTATGGCTGCAACCGCCAGAATCATCCTTGTACGCCCTATGCCGGGTCTCTTGTGGTGGGCGTTCATTACCAAGCCCCGAAGCTCGACCTCAGCTCTCTCTTTAGGCCTCTGCGCCGTGCCTCGTCTGGCTCATTCATTTGGTTGTGGGAATCCACTGAAAGTCCCTGCGATGTAGGAAAGCGCTGGCAGCGGCCGTGGCTTCGACCACGTTGATGAGCGGAATTGCGACCAATAGCTCTAAATGAATCAGCAACCTTTTCGCAAGTCCAAGCTTCCGGGTATTGAATCTCATGCCATTCTGGAAGCTCTGCAGCCATATGAGGGTCATAGACCAAAGAAAGATGGTCACCACAAGTGGAATCGACTGTACAAAGAACAATGCAAGAACATCCACGATGAGGGCAGGTAAGCTCCAGGCCCAACCGACGAGCTGACTCAGCACCTCCACTTTCTTGCCCCTCGGGAGAAAGCGCATGTTCTGCATGCTGCCGATGAACCACCTTCTGTGTTGCCTCACCCAGTCCTTCACGGTCAGCGGTGGCTGCTCCTCTATGACCCCGCCATGCCAGTCGAACACTTTTCCGAATCTTCTCCAGATCTCGGTGGCAAAGAAACCATCCTCGCCTGCGCTGTATTTGCCAAAGTCCCAGCCCACGGCGTCCTCTATGTCAGCGCGAACGAGCAGATTGGAACCGTGAATGTAGGCGGGGAGACCATTCCTAAGCTCTGAAACACAGTTGTAGCAGATGTATGGCCGCATGGCGTCCGCGAACCGACTTATTCCTGCTGTTTCTATGAGGTTAGGATAGAATATCGGGCCTTCAGCAACAGGCTTTGGATCAGGCTTGTCCAGGTACCTCAGAATGGAGGCGAGGCATTGCTGTGTGACGAAGCTTTCCTCATCAAGATGGAAGATCCAGACCTTGTCAGTGTTCTCCCCCCTCCGCCTTCGCCACTCGACCGCGCAGTGAAGCGCACGAGCCTTGAACCTCGTGTGGTTGGGCGTCAAGTACTCCTTCGGGACTGATACGTTTCCGCACTCATCGCCAACGACATCTATCCTGTAGTTCGAATATCCTGTACTCGAACAAGTAGCCCGAAGTTCTTGGACAACTCTTTCCACCACTGGAGGACAGGACTTCGTGGTAATCTGAAAGATGATGAACGGCGAATGGGGTAGCGGTGCCGATTCCTTGTTGATGAATACACTTCTGTTCTTCAGGAATCTGGCAAAGAATACCAGCATCCAAGGCATCGAAGGTATCCAGACTAGCCAGAGAAGGTTTGTCCAGCCCAAAGCACTGACTCTCCGCGACTCCCACTACTCAACAACGGGGATGACTAATGAGCCTACATGTCAGAACGGGTCTCGCTCCTGGCATCAGGTGTGGGGGTTGGGATTTCCACCCTAATCTGCCAGCAAATATCCACATGGTCGCTGGTGTCACTACTTGGGCGAAGCCAGGTGGTTCAACTCGTCGAACATGATTGGGTCATCGAGGAGCGTCTGGTAGGTCCCCTTCTCCAGCACTTCCCTTGAAGCGCGTTTCAACAGCCCCATCGCGGCACAGGAGGCGCTGGGTCCGAAGCTGACCCTGGCCACACCGAGCCGTGATTTCAAATTCTATCCTAAGTGGTGCGGGGGACGCGCAGTGAACTTCAAGTTCAAATCCCAACGGGTCTCTAAGTTTTCGACCGTCTCATGGGGTGGACATGCGGTCGCCGCGATCGCACTTTAGGTTCAAATCGCAACCAAACCTCTCAGACTTCTACTCCTCTCCGGGTCTGTTCGTCTAATCTCGACGGCAACTTACTGTCTTTTGAATACAAGAAAGGCACGGTAATCATCGGCTGTGAACCTGTGGAGACTGAGGAGGTTGCTGCAGCACTCGTTGGTTTTACACTTGTTCGCTGTCCCTGCTGTGCCTGAGCCCGTGGTGCCATTTTGTATAGAAATCGAAATAAGACTCGAGCTCGACTCTCATAACGGTGCTGAAGAAGTGCGGGTCAGAAGAGTCGCTACCGCTCTAATCCTGGTGGTAGTCGTCGCGGTCGGAGGGGCATACTTCTACGCTCAGGTTTCGGGCTCAATCTGTGTACAATCCGGGAACATCAGACTGACTTCCGCACAGCTTAGCAGCTCAAATGGGTACGGGTACGCCCTGTTCTCTCTTTGCAACGGAACAAGCAAGGCAATAAACTGGGTTGGCGCCTCGGTCGATTCACAGCAGTTCTTTTCTTCCGGGCCGGATTGGGTCCATGCTGCAAACGGAACGAGTCTCAAAGGTTTGAATTCCGAAGAGGTGTACCTCGGAGAGGTACTCCCGAGCCAACAGGTCTGCAGTTTCACCTTCGCGGGTTGGGCCTATGACGCAGGTATGGTTGGTTCTCCTGGGATGGTGCTGAACGGCGCCAGCGATAATTCAACGACGACCACTGGAATCGTCGACTTAGCCTACAACGATACTCAAGTCTACTTTCAGCTCAGCAACATGAATTTCAAGAACTTCACAGAGTTAGGCGTTAGGAACGTCGGCTACGCGCCGGGGGACTATAAGGACAAGTGGACGTTCTTGGCCATCGTCCTGAATAACGGCCAGACCAGCGGGTTCGTAAACGGAACCGAAGTCTGGGTCGGCAAGGACGCAGGCTGCATGACGCTAAAGGGCTACGCAGTCGGAGGACAGCAATTCAACGGTGTTATCAAGAATGTCAGCTTCTACAATACTGGCCTAAGCTCGAACGAGATTGAGCAACTTTACTCGGGTCACGTCATGGGCAGCGGACTGGTCGGCTACTGGAGCGTGAACGACGGCCACGGCTGTGTGGTACAAGATTCGAGTGGAAACTCAAACGGCCTCATCGGGAGCTGCATTTCCGTTGCTCCGGTCAGTACTTACAACCCTAACCCTGTGAGCGGCCAGAACCAGCCGCTCCTACTGCCCGATACAATCAGCCTTACTCCAGGGCAGCGTGCCTTCCTTACAGTCGCGGTGGAGTTCTCAGACGGGACCACATCACAGCTCTCAAGTCCTGTTGTCGTTCAGTAGACCCAAGTCCTTCCCTTAGGATGGTTGTTAGCGCGCGCGGGCTGATTGCCCGCCGCTCGTCTCTCTGTCTTTTATTGGACAGATTGAATCCCCTCCTCCAGACGAACTTAAACAGATGTCTGTTCAATCGCCAAGCCAGCCCCAACGATGAAGTTCTGTCCGAAGTGCGGCAGCCACATCAAGCGTCTGCCCAACAGGAAAGGTCAGCCCAAGTTCTGCACTAGGTGTGGCGCCATCCTAATCTCAGAAGGCACTGCTGAGGAGGCGGCACCCAGGGAGCCGGGCCTGGCGGGATGCTTCCCCTACAAGTCGATGAGGCCGTTCCAGAAAGAGGTCCTGAACCAAGTCGAAGCGGCGTTGGCTGCTCGGAAGAAGTTCATCATTCTCGAGGCACCAGTGGGGTTCGGCAAGTCGCCCGTAGCTGCTGCGCTTGGCCTCTACCTTGGGTCGGCCTACTTGCTGTCGTCCACAAAGCAGCTGCAGGACCAGTACTCCAGAGACTTCGAGTTCCCGATGGTGACGGGAAAGGCCAACTTCACGTGCCTGGTGCCCACCAGCTCGGGCAAGTTCCCTCCCTGCAGCAGAGGGAAGTGCGAAGCCGGCTGGAAGCTCTCCCAGTGCCCCCACTACCTGACCTTCAAGGACTTCGACGACCATGAGAACGGACTGTGCAACAGGGACTCGAAGTGCCAGCAGCTGAAGAACGGGAAGCTGTGCCCCTACTACGCCCAGAAGTGGCACGCATTCAGATCGCCGGTGATGGTGGCCAACTACGCCTTCTTCCTCTCAGAGCTGAACTACACCGCCGACGTGAAGCGGAGGATGCTCTTGGTCTGCGACGAGGCCCACGATTTGGAGAAACAGATGGTGGGCTCGGCGTCGTACACCTTCAGGAAGTCCATGCTGCAGAGCTACCAGGCGGATGAGGCGGAGGGGGAAGGCTCTTCCTCAACCCTCATCCCTGACATGGGCATAGAGGAGGCCTCCGCTTGGGAAAGGCCCCTACACGAGGCGGAGCACACGCTCGAAGTTTTCGTTGACAAGTACCTTGGCGTCGATGCCATGCAGGACCGCGTGGCCTCCTGCAAGGACGCGCTCGAATCCCTCAGCGGCTTCCTCGAGGACCTCAAGGCCCACCCGTCGAACTGGGTCGTGAACAGCGTCAGGAAGACGGTGACCGTGGACGGAGGAGGCTCGGTGGAGGAGGTGGTCTTCCAGCCTCTGGAGGTGGGCGCCTACACGTCGATGCTCTTCGACACCGCTGACACCGTCCTGCTGATGTCGGCGACCGTCTTCTCACAGGAGGTGTTCTGCAGGACGCTAGGCATCCCGGAGGAGGAAGCCTGCTTGATCAGGGTGAAGCAGTCTTCCTTTCCAGTTGAGAACAGGAGAATTCATGCGCTCGACGTCGCCCAACTGAGCAGGGCCACCATGGACTCCTCCATGGACAAGATTGCGAAGGCCGTAGACGAGATAATGACGCACCACGCTGGCGAGAGAGGAGTGGTCCACACCACTTCCTACCAGCAGGCCAACTACATCATGGAGCACGTCTCAGGGCCCAACAGGGCCAGGCTCTCGACCACTGAAGGCGTTCTCTCGCGGTCAGAACTGCTACGGGTCCATGGTGAGACCGACGAATCCGTGTTGATCTCTCCGAGCCTCTACCAAGGCGTGGACCTGAAGGACGACCTTTCGAGGTTCCAGGTATTGGTCAAGGTTCCCTATCCCGACTTGTCGGAGAGGAGAACCAGAGTCAAGCTGGATAGGGACCGAGGGTGGTATGACTGGCAGACGGCCCTCAGGCTAGTCCAGACCTATGGGAGGAGCGTGAGAAGCGAGACCGACTACGCGGTCACCTACGTGCTCGACTCCAACTTCGAGTGGTTCTTGCGCAAGCATAGGGAATTCTTCCCTGAATACTTTCTCGAAGCCCTCGAATAGCGCGCGTTATTCGATAGTCCTACGTGTCCCATCCACGTTCTTTGAGGCTCTTGTTGAGGAACGCGTGGGCCGGGTTGGATTGCAGGGAAACGACCTTGATGGAGGGGTTTCTGTCGAGTTCACTCCAAATGCCTCCGACCACCTTGTCCTTCCTTGCCTTGTTTCGGTCGTCCCCCTTCCAGTTTATCTTGGTCACGGCGGATTCATGGTCGCAGACCACCGTGAATTTCCGAATCGACCTCTTCTGGAGCTCTCTGATCGCGAATAGGACGCCTTGTTCTTCGGCTTCGTCGGTTTCGGACGCTTCGACTTTTTCTGCGCCAGACAGGTCCTCTCTACCCTTCGTAACAAAGGCGACGTAGGCCCTCCTTTGAGCCGGTTCCTTCTCGATGCCTACAATCTTGGCGTCCACGTAGACGCGCTTGCGAAGGCCGAATACCCGACTGAAGTCCAAGTTACTTCGTGCTTACAAAGCACTGCCAGGTTTCGAAGTTAAGCTTTGGCGATTTTCCGGGAACCCTTAATCGCATCAGGTGCTTGTCCCAAGCGTGCGACGGACGACCGACTCAACCGGTGGACCATCAAATGGTGTGTTCAGAAAGAGCCTTCTCGTCGCCCACAAACGGGAACATCGACGACGGCAGGCCGGGCACCGCTAGCCAACCATTGCCAATCGTCCCACCGACGTAGACCAGCTGGGTGATGGAAGGTATGCCGATTCTCAGCTTTCCTTGCAACCTCTGCCTCACCCTCTCCAAGTAGATGTTCGCCATCTTCTCGGCTTCGAGTCTGGTGCAGGTCGGGGGTATCACTGGCGCTGAGGGAGGTATGCTCGCCCTTCTCCCCGCAAGAGAGGCGTATCCAATGCCGGTCGTAAGCGTCTTCTCCCTTCCCATCAATCTGTCTGAAAAGCTCGATTCAGACCGGACGGAGAAGATATCGGTCACGAGGGCCTGGGGCTGGCTCGATATGTACTGAGGCAGCATCGTGAACGTGCCTGAGACCAGCATCCGCTCCTGGACGGCCTGGCCCTTCTTCATGAAGAGGGCGCCAGTCTCGAACGAATAGCTCAGGTCAGCGAGCCAACAGGCGACCCAGATCCGACCTGCGCCAATCGCGTTGATTGCTGTGTTGCCTGCCTTCGCGAGGTCCACGTCTCGGAAGAAGGTAGTGAGCTCCTTGAAGGTCTCCGGCTCCAAGTGCCTTCCCGAGAAGAGAAGGCTGCCCGTGCTCAGTCTCGCCCTTTCGAAGCCCTTCACGTACGCCTCGAATCTGGCGAGAGACTCCAGGTGGTTCGGGGTGTACGATCTGGAGGCGCGAACGGCTTCGAGGATGTTTTTCATGGACTCGACCATGCCTCTCTCGGCCTTGATTCCAGGGTACCATGACGATACCATCGGCTGGCGCATCACCTCGCCCAGAGCAGCAGCCAAGGACTTGTCCGCGTCGGCGAACTTCCCTTCGGCTCCTGTCAGGTCGCCTTCGATGAGAAGCGCCGTGCCCTCGGTCAGGGAGGCGAGCCCGCGCATCCGCGAAGCCGCTGCTCCCCTCGACTTGTCGTTCTCCAGGCATGCAGCTGCGCTCTCGAAGTTCTTCGAGATCGTCCTATAGCTGCGCTGCTCTGGCTCGGCATAGATCCTCATGACGTTCGACAGATAGCCCAGGGTCTCCGAAGTCGCCACCGCCTCGGTGATGAATCCGCTCTGGTCTTCAGACTGTGCAAAGGACGCTAGACCCTGAAACTTGGCCGCCTGGCCGAGCATGTCCCTCGAATCCGAGGCGGCTCCTACAGACATGCTCTGGAACGCCCTCGTGTACGGCGGAAGGAACAGCGGGGCAGACCCGACCTTGGTCAGTTGGGCGTTGATCGAGCCGAGCCTGCTGGTCACTTCTCCTCTGATGCTCTGCTCGAAGATCTGGGCTCTCGCGATGGGGTCGACGTTCGCCACGTTCACGGAAGCGGCCGGGATGATTGACCTGACCCATCCGTAGACTTCGGCCTGGAGTTGGGCGATGTACTTCTCGATGTCCACACGCTGCTGAGCCACTCCGCAGTAGGCACACGTGACGATCTCCGCGTCTCCCGTGGCCGGGAGCGGCCCCCCGCAGTGCGGGCACCTTAGCGACTGGAAGTTCTGCATGCCACTCACCTCATTCGGTTGACCCTGGCTCTGAGCGACGCTATCTCGCCCTCGAGCGCCGCGATCTTCGCGTTGAGCCGCTTCTCCAAGGAACGCATCTCGGCCATCGCTCTTTCGTAGTAGGCTCTTGCCACTTCATCAGCCACGTTTTGGATTGATGAAGAACAGCTCTCACACGCCACGACCATGCTCCCCTCCATCGTATGCGGCGTGCTTGACCCATATCTCTGCCTCGAGTACTGGCTGACGGTTGCCGGTAGCAGCACGTAGTGGAAGCCCTGGCCCTGCATCTCGCGACCGCAGAACCAGCACTGGCCGAATTTGCTGATGTTCTCCAGTTTCGCCTGCGTACCGGAGGAGACGTTCATGGGGTCTGTCCCAGCGAGCTCCAGGTTGGTGGCCGCCTCGGAGAGCAGCGCCACGCTCTTCTTGGGGTCCGAGTCCGCGAGGCTGTTTGCCTCGATAAGGCTCGCGAGCCCCAGCAGGTAGTAGGCCCGCTTCTGCGGGTCGATTTCCTGCTTCTGGAGCCTCCAGAGGGCGAGGTCACTACCGATCAGATCCATGTACTTCTGAGCCAGGTCCCTCACGGCAGCGACCCTGGAGACGTCCTTGGAATTGCCGTCCAGCACCCGAGTCGTGGCCATGTCGTAGGACAGAACCGACGCCTGCTGGGCGAGGCTCGCCGAGCCGACGGCAAAACCTACGTTCAGTTGGGAGTCGGGGACTTGGTTCATGGCCTGGCCGCAGGCCTGCCAAGCCTGGTCTGTTCTCGTTGTCAGCGCGTAAAACAGGGTGGCTAGAGCGTGAGCTTCCGAAGACTTCTGAGAGTTCCCTATGCTTGCGTAGTGCTTCGAGGCTTCAGAGAAGTGTTGCACTGCGTCGGGCCACTTCTCGGGCCCGAGGTTGACCCCCTTCTCGTAGGCCTCCCTGAACTCGATCTCGGCCTTCTCCGCTGGTTCCTTGAACAGCTTGAAGGGCAAGCTATGAGCGGCACTTCCGAGTCGTTCTGCTCAGGTTATACCCCACCGCAACGAATGGCCTTACCTGTTCTTTTATTCCTGATTGCCGTTCTCGTGGTCCACTCGGTATGAGCAGCCATCACCGTCCAGAGGGAAAGGGCCGAGGCTCCAAGAACCATAGTGACGCCCGGCGTACTCACGAGGATCCCCCTCGATAAGAGGCAACAAGATACGGTTCCATTTCCGAGATGAATCGAGATCTTCGTTCCACCGAACTGAACAGGACCAACTGCTTCCTAGATCTCGTCAAGGCTACGTAGAAGAGGCGGCGTTCCTCCTCTAGCCTCTCCGTTTCCTTCTGACCTTTCCTCGCGATTTCCAGAAGCTTACTGTCTATGACCTCCGAAGGGAAGCCGTTGTTTCCGCTCACGATTGAGAATGGTAAGCGATTGCCGAAAACCCTTTCGCGTGGTATTCCGCGGTCAGGGTGTCAAATTAACACGATCATGAAATCCATAATTCTCTATCCAGAACGTCCCACAGGAACTGCGAGGCGAGCGCGCGCGGCCGACGGAACTCTGCTTGACATATTCTTGGTAGATCAACCTGCGTAGTACCCGACGTACTTGCTTACAATGGTGCCGTCGGAGAGCGTAAAGGCTACCGATAGCGAAGCCCCAGAACTGGGCAATGGCACGTCGAACTCGCAGAGAAACATGACAGGTTCTTCTCTTGGGTAATTCGCGGAACCGCACCCCCCGAACACAATCATAGATGAAGAAGGAACCTCAGTGCTCTGACAGGTGGTGATCGATTCTGTGGTGTTGGTCGTACTGCCAGTGTGCGTGCTGCACAGAAGTTGGGTCCTGGTGGTGAAGTTCTCAGCCCCGGAGACTTCAATTGTCGCATTGGCGATGGACCAAGCCGGGCCGTTTCCGTGGTAAGTCACGTTAAGTGTACACGAGATGCTGCTAGCTCCTACGCACGTGGCAGAGTTGAAGTAGAACAAGGCAGCACAGGGGCCCCCTTCTCTGCATGCTAGTCCGTGAGTTCCTTGAGTGGTCTCAGAAAGAAGGAGCTGCTGGCTCGGAAAATAGTATATTGATATGCTGCCGATGAGAATTGCCAGGAGAATTGCCACCCCAGCGGCAGTTCCAGCTTCCCTCTTGTATTCGGCCATTTGGACACCAAGTGTGCATTAGGGGCCAACCCATATATTGGTACCCATTAGAAAATCCGCGAGCTAGTATTCTGGTTATTAGTGTTATATGTCAGGTTGGTCCAGAGAGTGGACGGAATGCATGGCGGATTCATCCTCCGATGAATTAAACGGAACCTCGACCAGTCTGGAGGGAACAACGTACAAAGTCTATCGCTACATTCTCAGGCAAAGAAGGCCCGTGCGGGCATTGGAAGTGCAACGGGCCCTGAGATTCAGCTCACCGTCAGTCTCCTATTATCACATCAGAAAATTGATTCAAATGAAATTGATAAGGGAGGAAGGAAATGGATACTCGGTCGACCGGGTCGTCATCGAAAACGTAATCAGAATAAGAAGGGTTTCTTTCCCCCTGCAGACGGCCTATGTCTCCTTCTTCACTGTCACGTTGGCAATTCTGCTTGTCTTCTTGAGACCTGAGGTAATTGATTCGGTGTACTTTCTCGCGGTCGTCGTGAACGGCGCTGCAGTTGGGATTACGTCATACGAGACAGTAAAGACACTGAGACAATTGTAAGCTGAGATACCTGAAGGCGCACCTCTCGCGGGGGCGCATCACTGTTAGAAAGCCTCACTGTCACGGCGGGCAGCTGGTATGCATCCTGGGTCCTGATGTCATGCCGTTGTCTGCCCAGTACCCAGTGCCAATCCCCAGCAGAGTGCAGCTTACGGACTCGTACGCGGGAATTTGGCTTCCGAGACCACATTCTTTCGATAGAGAACAAGAATGGATAGGCGAATAGACCAGTGGTACGGTTGTTAGAACAACGAGGATCCCGAGATGAAGGGCCGCGTGCAGCACACAAAACAACCGTTCTAGACAGCAGAACTATCTACTGTTAGAACCACTAATCATGCGGCAGAGGTTTCCAGCTAATGGGTCTGTCTAAGAACCACCGCGGGGTTGATCAAGAGTGATGCGATTCCTGCGCAGTCTGACCCTGGTTGCCTTGGCCATCATAGGCTTTTTTCTCTTCGCAGCCGGCGTGGGATGGTATTGGGGAGTCGGCAGCGTTTTAGCTTCGCCCTACATACCACTGATGGTTGTTGTCGGCGTTGCATGCCTGATGGTTGCGATTGTCTTCAGCCACCACGTGGTCAAGATCATCATTGGATTGATTGTCATATTTGATGGGTTCGAGTTCTTTGAATCGTACACCTGTGGCGGCTTCGGCCCTTTCTGTCTAAGCTGGTGGTATGGGCAAGAGGTCGGATTAATTGTGATTCTGGTGGGCGTTGCCGTGGTTGCCTGGGGAGTCGTTGGGAGGTCCAGGGCGAAAGTAACCACTCGTCTGAATCTCTGACCTACATGTAATGCTGTCAGAAGGATTTCATGACTGCAACCTGTGGTACTGGCCTTCGCAAGGCTGCTCATGCTGCGCTGCAGAGAGAGCACAAGGACCCAATCTTGACCGGTGAGACTAATAAGTTGGGGAGAGGATTCGGGCTCCGTTGTCTTCCGCCAACCATGAGATTCTCGAATCGAGGAGGGTCTTGATTCAGACCTGTGCCTCGACTAGCTTGCAGTACGCAGGGTTCGTCGTCGCGCTTGCGTTGATTTCGCTTACGGCCTTCCCATCTGTCGGGAAGCCTGGAGACTACGATCTCCTCGGCTGGGGGGTCGAGGGGGTTCTTCTGGCAGGGATAGTGCACGCAAGTCTCAATTCGGCGTTGACTTAGGGTTCAGTTACAACTGGTACATCCACGGCCCCTACAGCCCAAGCCTTACTCGGCTGCTGTTCAACCAGCAGCAGTCGACCAAGAGCGAAAGACCCCTGAAGCCTGAAGAGCTGCAGGCCATCAACGAGATGCGCAACTTCTTGGGCGAGGACCTGTACTCGGCTGATACGATGGAACTACTAGTCTCGCTGATCTTTCTGATGAGGTACGGCCCACCCGAGTACGACAACAAGCAGAAGATCATCGTGTTTCTTCACGGGGCGAAGCCACAGTTCAGCCACGAGCAGATAGAGGCGGCCTGGAACAAGATATAGAGCAGTGGTCGCTGGAAGTCCTCTATAGCCAAGCTCCATCCGAACTGAGTCCAGCAAGCTCCCAGGCCTGCCCTCCTTAGTAGGCTGGCCTGTCTCAGTTTAACTGCTGTAATTTTTTTCAGAATTTTTTGCAGCAGTTAACCTCTCAGCCTACAGGCAAAGGGAGAGAGAGATGAAGAGCGTGCGGTCGCCGGGATTTGAACCCGGGTTACAAGCTTGGAGGGCTTGTGTCCTAGACCAGGCTGGACGACGACCGCGCGAGGTCCGGACCCGCCCTAACTCCTTTTAATCGTTGGTACGCGTCGAGGCCTTCTCGACCTCATAGACGATCCTCGAGGCAACGACGTGAGCCTCCAGAGGCCTTTCGTGAATCCTCACGAGCTCGTCCACGAGCGCGAGCGTCTCCTGCGAGAAGTGTCCGCGAGGGAAGCCTCCCACGACCACGCACGGGTTCTTCGCCGCCACGATCGCCTTCGCCAGCTCCTCCGGTCGTGTCTGCCGACCCTGCACAGACAGGCCGAAGACCCTGTCGGGTGAGATCGTCTTCCGCAGCAGCTCCCGGACCCCTGCGCCGTACGCCTTTACGAGCCCTTCGTCCGACCTCTCGGAGAGCAGCTTCTCGACCAGCCCCCTGAACCTGAAGTAGCTCTTGGGGATCCTCGTCCTCTCCGCCAGCTCCAGGACCGCGTCTTGGTTCGTGTGGACGAAGACCCTCACGGAGCCGTCCAGGTACAGGGGCGTCCCCGTCACGCTCAGCAGCGCGGCGTGGACCAGGTCCGGCCGCCCCCTCTTCTCCGAGTCCCTGAGCCTCGTCATCGCTGAGTGGTGGAGGCTTCTGTCGAGCAGAATCCGCGACGCGTCGACCCCCCTCCTCCTCGAGTCGCTGGTCACCGCCGGGCTCCTCAGGATCTCCTTCGGCACGAGCTCGAGCGCGGACTCGACCAGCACGAAGTTGAGCTTCACGCGTGGTGGACCCGAAGGGTATGGTTAAGACCTTTGGCGGAAGTCTTCGGGGCGTGAGGACGCGAAAGGCAGCCCGGGGGGATGCGGCGGAGCTCGTCAGACAGCTGACCGAATCCTCCGTCAGCCTCGCCCGGAAGGACCTCGGGATGGCGAAGGAGCAGGCGGCCCAGGCCCGGAGGGTCAGGCTCAGGTTCAACGTCAGGCTCGACTCCTCCCTGAAGAGGTACACTTGCCGCGGCTGCAAGAGCCTCATCGTGCCGGGAGTGAACGCCCGCGTCCGGCTGGGGCACGGCAAGCCGGCGGCGATCCGCATCACGTGCTCTGAATGCGGGCGCGTAAATCGAAAAATCCTGAGGAGGCCTTATATACGCTCAGGCAAGGTCGGAAAATCCGATTCGTGAGACAATGGTGAATGCCCGCGATGTTCCCTCGGACAAGCTCATCGGCGCCCTGACCGAACAGGTCAAGAGCCTGCCCAGCGTAAAGGAGCCCGAGTGGGCCCATTTCGTGAAGACGGGTTCTCACGCCGAACGGCTCCCTGAGAGCCCCGACTGGTGGTACACCAGGGCGGCATCGCTCCTGAGAAAGCTCTACCTCCACGGCCCTGTCGGCCTCAGCGACCTCGAGCGCGCCTACGGGGGGTCCAAGGCGGTGGCGTACTTCCCCAAGCACCACAGGGACGGAGCCGGGTCCCCGATCAGGAAGGTCCTAGCGCAGCTGGAGCAGGCCGAGCTGGTGGCCAAGACGCCGAAGGGTAGGATACTCACCCCGAAGGGCCGGGCCATGCTCGACAAGGCCAGCCGAGACATCTTCAAAGTCATCAGCGAAGCAGACAAGTCGCTCGCGAGGTACGGCTAGTGATGTCCGAACAGCCGCAGGAGCCCGCCGACCGAAAGGTCCCAGAGAAGGCGATGAGAGAGGGCGTCCTCAGGATGGCGCTGACCTCGGAAGCGAGACAGAGGCTCGCCAACGTGAGGATGGTCAAGCCGGAGCTCGCCTCGTCCATCGAGGAATACGTGATACAGCTCGCCTCCAGCGGGAGGCTCAAGAGGGCCCTCGACGACGACCAGGTGAAGCAGATGCTCGTGGCGCTCCAGGGGAAGCAGCGCGAGATCAAGATCAGGAGGGCATAGCATGGCGAGAGTCAAGGACGCTTCGAAGAAGAACAGGCTGCTGAAGGAGGGAAGGAGGGGAAGGTCGGTCCCCACCTGGGTCATCGCAAAGACCAACAGGCACGTCAGGTCCAACCCTCAGAAGAGGAACTGGAGGCAGCACAAGCTGAGGCTCAAGTGATAGGCGATGTCGGAAGAGAAAGGGAAGGTCGAAGCCCTCACCAGGACCTACATGGTCCCGCTCGGCGTTGCCTTCGAGGCCCCACCGTACAGGAGGTCCAAGGTCGCGATACGGATAATCAGGGAGTTCGCCACTCGGCACATGAAGGCGACCGAGGTCAGCATAGCGGAGGATGTCAACAAGCAGATCTGGTCCCGAGGGATCAAGAGCCCGCCGAGGCGGATCAAGCTTGACATGGAGAGGGACGAGGACGGAATCGTGTCCGTGAAACTCCCTCCGAAGCCAGAACAAGTGTAATCAATGGGCCTCCATCTGGTCGACGTCTACCGCAGCCCTAACGTAGGCGTCTTCCTGAAAGCCAACGACAGGTTCATCCTGGTGCCCAAGGGCCTGGCACAGACGAAGTGTGAGACGCTCTCGAGCAGCCTCGAGGTCTCGGTCGTCCCCACTTCGATAGCGGAGTCCCGGCTCCTAGGCCCGCTCGTCTCAATGAACAACAACGGCATCCTGGTCTCTAGGATGGCGGAGTCCACCGAGCTGGCAGAGATCAGGTCGGCGACGGGGATGAACGTCTCGAGGCTCGAGTCGAGGTTCACGGCCGTAGGCAACCTCGTGGCAGCCAACGACAGGTTCGCCGTCGTGTCGCCGGTCCTCGACGCGAACGCGGTCTCGCAGGTGAAGGACGTGCTGGGAACCGAGGTGGAGCGGATGCCCATCGGGGAGTACATACAGGTCGGGTCGCTCATCGTAGCGACCGACAGAGGCGCGGCGGTCTATCCCGGGCTCGACGAGCGGGAGGTGGACAGGCTCGGGAGCCTGTTCGGGGTCGAAGCCGGTCCGACATCAGTCAACCGCGGCGTCCCCTACGTGGCATCGGGCGTAGTCGCGAACTCGAAGAACGCGGTGGTGGGCAGCCAGACGACCGGACCCGAGCTTGTCTTTATAACAAGGGCGCTGAGCGTCTGAAAAACCAAGGTCATTCTCGATGAGCAAGCAGCCGACAGAGGAAGAGGCCATCAACGCGCTGGTGGTCGAGATCAGGGTTCTCGAGAGCACCTACAACGAGCTGAGTTCCCGCCAGAGCCTCCTGGAACGGGCCCTCGTGGAGAACAGGGCGGCCCTCGACGCCCTCGACGGCCTCGGGAACAAGCCGTCGCAGGAGGTCCTCATGCAGATCGGCGGAGGCGCGATGCTCCATTCCCTGCCCCCGTCCACCGACAGGGTCCTGATCAGCGTCGGCGCCAACATCGTGATCGAGAAGCCGAAGGCCGAGGCTGTAGCGCTCATGGAAGGCAGGAGCAGGGACGTCGAGAAGACGATCATGTCGATCGCAGGCCAGAGGGGCGAGCTCGCCCAGAGACTCGATTCCGACAGGCAGGCCCTCAACTCCCTCGTATCGCGCCAGAGCGAGGGTTGACCCGCCCTTGTTCGAGAGGCTGAAGCAGGCCTTCTCGGCCGTCACCAGCGCGGTCCGCGAGAAGGAGCTCACGGAGACGCAGCTCGACGATGTCGTCTTCAACTTCCAGCTTTCGCTGATCGAGAGCGACGTGGCCCAGAGCGTAGCCGAGGCCCTGACCCACGAGGTCCAGAAGAGCCTCGTCGGGACCAAGGTCGACCGGTCGACCGACCCCTCAGAGGTCGTCGGGGAGCACCTAGCGACGGCGCTCGAAGCGGCCTTCGCGAAGGCCGGAAGGGTCGACCTCCTCGAGAACATCAGGGAGAAGAAGAGGGCGGGTGAGCCGTACGTGATCCTCTTCCTCGGCATAAACGGGACCGGGAAGACGACCACCATCTCGAAGGTCGCCAGCTACCTCAAGAAGAATGACGTCTCTGTGGTCTGTGCGGCGGGCGACACTCACAGACCCGGGGCGATAGAGCAGCTGACCGAGCACGCGGACAGGCTCTCGATGAAGACCGTTTCTCAGAGGTACGGGGCCGACCCCGCGGCCGTCGGGAGGGACGGGGTCCTGTACGCGAAGGCGCACCACGTCGACTGCCTGCTGATCGATTCGGCCGGCAGGATGCAGACCAACCAGAACCTGATGGAGGAGATGTCCAAGATAGCGAGGGTGGTCAGGCCCGACTTCAAGATGTTCATCGCCGACGCCCTGACTGGGAACGACGCCGTCTCGCAGGCGGAGCTCTTCAACCAGCACGTCGGGTTCGACGGGGTCATCCTGACCAAGGCCGACGCCGACGTGAGGGGAGGGGCCGCGTTGTCTATCGTATACTCCACAGGCAAGCCCATCCTCTTCCTGGGGGTCGGCCAGGGCTACGACGACCTGGTGCCCTTCGACACGCAGAAGTTCCTGGGCTCTCTCCTGAATAATGACTAGTCGGGCCGGAGGGCATCCCTGGGGTATGTCTTCTTCGCTGCCTCTGCCTCTCGCAGGTCGATGTCAACTGTCACGAAGGGCTCCTCGTGGGAGGTCAGGCCCAGGACCTTCGCGTCTGGGTCGATGACCCAGCCGGACCCGCCGAAGCTCATGCCGTTTCTCTCGCCTGCCCTGTTCGAAGCGACGCAGAACGCGCCTGAGATCAGCGCTGCGACCCTCCCTCCCGCCATCCACCTCTCGATGCCCGACCTGGGCGCCGCGTAGGGGACGGCGATCAGATGGGCTCCCTTCTTACCGTATGCGCGCGCGTTCGACATCGACCAGAGGTCGCTGCAGATCATCATCCCGACCCTGCACCCGCGAGCACCGAAGACCGAGAACCTGCGATCGCCTCGATGATACCAGGAGGCTTCGTAGTACCCCTCCTCGTTCGGCAGGTAGCTCTTCACATGAACGCAGCGCGTCCCCCGCCCCTCCGCCCAGACGAACCCTTCGTTGAGCCGTCGATCCTTCCCGTTGATGGGCCTGGTCCCGATGACGGTGGCGGGAGCCAACTCGACGAGGCGTTTCATCCACTTCTGGTGCGCCGCGACCGCCTCGTTCCAGACACCTCGGTCGAATCTCGGGGAGGCGGCGAACCAGCCGTGGAAGGGCATCTCTGGGAGAAGGACGAGCTCGCTCGCCTCTTCTCTGACGTGCCTGACCAGCCCTTCCCAATCACTCGCGAAGCCGCCTTCGTCATCCATCTCGCAGACTGTGACTTTCAGACCCTGATCACCTCCAGGCCGAACTGCGAAGCGAGTCCTCGGATTCTGTCCTTGTGCGTCCCCAGACCCTTCCATTCCAGCAGCGCATACTTCACCGGCGCCGTCGTCCTCTGGAGCATCTGTCCCACCATCCCGTCGTCCACGTGTTCCAGAGCATACTTCGGCGCCACGAAGGAGAGCGCCACGTCCTCCTCGATGACGAACTTCGTGAACTTCTCCGGATAGTGGGTCCCCCCGAAGCCGATGGCCGCCTTGCTCCAGATGGTCCTCTCCGTCAGGCTCTCGACGAGGGCCTCGCCGACTACGGTGGCCGCCTCTGCGTCGCCCCACTGCTTCTCGGAGGCCCCGATTTCGACGAAGAGGACTGGCTTCCTGAGCGAGGTCGGCCCGTGGTGCGTCGCCTCCATCGTGATCTCATAACCGCCGACCCTCTCCTTCCTCTTCGACAGCGAGATCAGGTAGTTCTTGAGGAGGGACGGGTCCGACCTGGCCAGTTCCCTCGCGACCCCGCCGGACTTCGCCTCGTCCGAGAAGTTCCCCGTCGTGTGGGCCGTGAGCGATGCTATCCCCGACTCTGCGCTGTGCCTCGAGAGGAAGATGTACGCCTGGGGGTTGAAGAATTCGTCCAGGTCCGGAGGGAAGACGATCGCGCCTTCGAAGAACGCAAGCAGGAATGACCCCTTCTGGTAGACGGGCTTGCCCAGGAGGTTGATCCCGGTGGACTGGAACCCCTGTCCCTCGATCAGCGACTTCGCGAGGGTGGCTGAAGCCAGGTCAGTGGAGGAAGCCACGATCACCGTCGCCGGTTCACCCTGGGGAGTCACGCCGGGCGTATGGGCCCACCCAGTTTTAACCGTGGGCTGCAGGCGTCTCGCCGTCCACCACTAAGACATATTAACCGCACAGGTGGCTCGGACCAAAGTCGAAGATGGGCTTCAGGGAGTTCCTTTCATCGGTCGCCGCGATATTCAGGCTCGCTCACAAGAGCGACAGGGCCGAGTTCTCCCTCTACCTCAAGATGGTCGCCCTGGGCATGGTGGTGGTCGGGACCATCGGCTTCCTGATCAAGCTGATAGGGAACATCTTCTTCGGCTAGCCTGGCGCGAGAATAAGGTTATTACGCTAACAGTGCCGATTAGAACTGCGTTAGATTAGCTAGTACAGTGCCTTTCCTGAGCCCTACCAAAGCTCGTCTCGGCGGGAGTGATTTGCTTGCGTGCTGACGTTCTGGACACCATGATAACGGGCCTAGCGGAGCTTCTTGAGGACAAAGGCGTAATCACTCAGGAAGAATGGGAACAGAGAATCAAGAGGAATTTGAAGAGCTAATCAGATGGGTTTGAAACGTTTTGCGAATCAAGCCTAGCCTTCTCTCTCCTTGCCTCTTCGACTTCCACAGGGTCATCTTCACGGCCACACTTCTCGCAGAAGAAGCTGACGTTGAGGTTCCCCTTGGTTGCCCTGACAGCGTTCGTCATGCAGACCATGTGGTACAATCCAGAATATGACATGTCTGAACGTTGTTTGGAGGGCTGAGAGTCATATAAGGCCTCCCCTGAATTGTGAAGTCCGTGCAAAAGACTTTGCAGAATAGGGATTGCGTTAAGGTTATTAGCCCAACCCGAACCGGACTGCTTCCTAGGTGAACTTCTTTGAGTGACCAAGAAAGGATGGGTTCCATCTTCCCGGTCAAGACCACCGGAGGTCAGGAAAGGACGGTGGCCACCTTCGTTGCCAACAGGGCCATCCAGAAGAAGAAACCCATCTATTCTGTCCTTGCGCTCGACACGTGGAAGGGGTACGTTCTCTTCGAGGCCCCGAACTCGCAGGTCGTCGACGAGAGCATCCAGGGATTCAAGCACGTCAGGAGCAAGATCCCCGGCATGATGCAGTATCAGGACATCGAGAAGTTCCTCGTCACGAAATCGATGGTCGCCGAGCTGAATGAGGGCGACACCGTGGAGATAGTGGCCGGTCCGTTCAAGGGAATGAGGGCCAAGGTCTCGAGAGTGGAGCAGGCGAAGCAGGAGATCGTCGTTGTGCTGATCGACACGGCCTTCGCCATGCCCATCACCATTGACGGCAGCTACACGAAGCTCGTGGGACGCGCCAAGCCCGAGTCAGGCAGCGCGCCCGTCGCCTAGATCCGCGGAGACCTTGGTCCGGCAATCTCGCCTCCCTTCTCCGTGCGACTTCCCTCTCCGCTTCGCCCCTGAACGCTTGTGGAGAAGGGCTCTCACCGTACGAAAAATCGGGGGCCTTCTTCAGGAGAATCGCCGGGACCCGACTAAAGCTTAGATACTCCATGTCGAGAGTGCCCGATTCCAAGGTAGCTCGCTTTGGGAGAGAAGAAGGTAATCAACGCACTGGTAACGGGAGGAGAGGCCAACGCGGGCCCTCCGCTCGGCCCGGCTCTCGGCCCTCTCGGCGTCAACGTCCTCGGGATAGTTAACGAGATCAACAAGCAGACCGGCGACTTCAAGGGGATGAGGGTCCCGGTCAAGGTCGAGGTCGACCAGGAGACCAAGCAGTTCACGATAACCGTGGGGACCCCGACGACTGCTGCCCTGGTGGTGAAGGAGGCGGCAATCGCGAAGGGGTCCGGCAAGCCCAACTTGGACTTCGTCGGCGACCTCACGATCGACAAGGTGGTCAGCATAGCCAAGAGCAAGATGGCCGACTCCTATGCCAAGACCCTTCGCTCGGCGGTCAAGGAAGTGGTCGGGAGCTGCGTAAGCATCGGCGTCAAGGTGGAGGGGAAGGATGCCAGGGAGTTCATGGGCGAGATCGAGGCAGGAAAATGGGACTCGAAGTTCGAGTAGGGCCCCAGACTCGGCACAACTCTTTTAACGGCTACCCGCAGGCTCGTTGAGGAATTCGTGAAGAGGACATGCTCTCGAATCAGCAGCTCGCCGAACTGGTCAAGAAAGGGAAGGACCAGTCAAAGGAGAGGAAGTTCACCCAGTCCGTAGAAGTGATCCTGACTCTCAAGGAGGTCGACCCCAAGAAGACCGACCTCAACATCAACGAAATCGTCTACCTTCCTCATCCGACAGCCATTCATGCCAGAATCTGCTTCATCGGTTCCGGGGACCTCGCGGTCAGGGCGAAGAACGCGAAGGCCGACCTGGTCATCGAACCGTCCCAGCTCGAAAACTACGCCGGCAGCAAGAAGGACGCAAAGAAGCTGGCCCGGTCCTACGACTTCTTCCTGGCGGACACGGCGCTCATGCCGAGGATAGGCAAGATCCTCGGTCAGGCACTCGGCCCCAAGGGCAAGATACCCACCCCGGTCCCGCCCAACGCCTCTGTCGAGGCGATGATCAACAGGATGAGGACAGCCGTCCGCGTAAGGAGCAGGGGGTCTCTCGGGGTCATGGCAAAGGCGGGAGACAGCAAACTGACCGAGCCCGAATTGGCGGAGAACATCCAGGCCGTGGTCGCCGCGATCGCGAAGAAGCTCCCCAATGGCGACAAGAACGTCAAGACGGTGATGGTCAAGACGGCGATGGGCAAGCCGGCAAAGCAGGCGGTAGACTAGAGTGAGCGAAACGGTCCAGGTCCACACTCCCAACCCGAAGAAGGTCGAGGCCGTCGAGAAGGTCGCGGAGCTCGTGAGGAAGTACCCGGTCCTCGCCGTGACCAGCCTTTCGAAGGTGAGGGCGAGCCAGTTGATGGCGGTCAGGAAGGCGCTGAGGGGCCACGCCGAGGTCTTCGTGGTCAAGAACACGCTGACGATACTCGGCCTTCAGAAGGCCGGCATCAAGAATGCCGACCAGCTGCTCTCTCACTTGACCGGCCAGAACGCCCTGATTTTCTCCACCTACGACCCGTTCAAGCTCTTCCTTACACTCGACAAGAACAAGGTCTACCTTCCCGCCAGGGCGGGCGACGTCGCTCCGGACGACATAGTCATCCCCGCAGGAAACACGAGTCTTCCGGCTGGTCCCATCCTGAGCGAGTTCAGGGAAGCGGGCGTTCAGACCAAGATCGAGGGTGGCAGCATCTGGGTCAACAAGGACTCTGTCGCGGTGAAGAAGGGTGCAGCGATTACCCCGAAACTGGCGAGCCTCCTCTCCAAGCTCAACATCAAGCCGATAAAGGCCGGCCTGACGATTGCCCTCGCGTACGAAGATGGCCTCATATACGCGGGAGAACTGGTCGCAATCGACCTGGAAAAGTACAGGCAGAGCCTCGTCGACGCCTACGCTTCTTCGCGAGGCCTGGCAATCGTAATCGGCTACGTAACGAAGGAGACCGCACCCGACATCCTCGCAAGGGCCTACAGGGAAGCCATGAGCTTGGCAGTGGAGGCTGGCTTCCTCACAAAGGAAACCGCACCCAGGATCTTCGCAAGGGCCGAGGCCGAAGCAGCGGCGCTCACAGCCAAGGCTAAGGAAAAGGGCTTCCAGTAGAAAAGATTCGGAATCTTTCTAGCCGAACAGAGATGCTAGGCCCTGTAGAGCTTCTTCTTCTTTCTTCTCTTCTTCCTTCGGTTTCTCTTCTGCCTTCGGAGCCGCGGCTCCGGGGGCGGCAGCCGCAGCCGGGGCTGCAGCCATCGCAGCGGCGTTCTTCAGCGCCTCGTCGATGTTCACTTCGCTGAGAGCGGACGCCAACGCCTTGATCTTTACCTCATCCGGGGCTATTCCGGCCGCCTTAACCACGCTGGTCAGGTTCTCTTCGTTGACCGGTTTGCCCAACTTGTGGAGAAGCAGAGCGGCATAGATGTACTCCATCTCGAATCGGAGACAGGCGCCCTCGGTTCCGTATTTAACCGTATCCGAACGGGGGCTCTGCAGAAACCCTCTGAGAAAAGAGGATGCGATGCTCGCGATCCTCATGGCGTTGTACGCGCGCGCTACCGTCTTCCATGTTTATCTACATCGAGGGAGATAGTCCCCAAAGTCAGTGGATCCTTTCAATTGAATGAGAAAAAGGAAGCTCTGAAGTCAAAGTTCTCCGCTGACTACAGGCGCTACTATCTCGTCGACCTCTTCAAACGGGAAGGCTTCGTCAGGAGGAAGTGCGAGAGCTGCGGTCGCTTCTTCTGGACCCTGGACCAGGAAAGGAAGCGGTGCGACGACTCGCCGTGCTCTCCGTACACCTTCATCGGGTCGCCCCCGACCAGCAGGAGACTCGACAAGATCGGGTCATGGAAAGCGATAGAGCGATTCTTCGTGAGGAACGGGCACACGAGCGTCAAGCGGTACCCGGTCGTCAGCAGGTGGCGCCCTGACCTCTACTTCACGGTCGCATCGATCATCGACTTCCAGAGAGTCGAGGCGGGTAGGGTCGTCTTCCAGCTTCCGGCTAACCCCCTCGTCGTTCCTCAGATGTGCC
This sequence comes from Nitrososphaerales archaeon, assembly GCA_050011215.1. Lineage (GTDB taxonomy): Archaea > Thermoproteota > Nitrososphaeria > Nitrososphaerales > Gagatemarchaeaceae > UBA183. The sequence goes on along the minus strand of JBEKJM010000012.1, from coordinate 8,622 downwards.
TCAGGTTCAACGATACACCCAACGTCGGCGTCAGCGGCAAGCACAACACGTCCCTCGTGATGGTGGGGCAGCACAGCATCGCCGACAGGGAGGGCTACTGGAAGGACAGATGCATCGACCTCGACTTCGAGCTGATGACAAGGGAATTCGGCATCCCCAAGAAAGAGATCACATTCAACGAAGAGGTCTGGGTCGGCTACGGCGCGTTCGGATACTCGCTCGAGTTCTTCGTCAGGGGCCTGGAGCTTGGCAACGCGGTTTTCACAGCCTTCGAGGGCGAGGTCGACGACTACAGGGAGATGGAGGATAAGGTCGTCGACATGGGGTCGGGGCTCAACAGATGGGCTTGGCTGACCCAAGGGACGGCGACCTGCTACGACACGGAATTCAAGACCATTCTCAACAAGATGGAGGACCTCTGCAAGGTCGAGGTCGACCGCGGGCTCTTTCTAGAGTACTCGAAGCTCGCCGGGATGATGAACGCAGATGAGTTCGGCTCCCTCTCGGCTCAGCGGGAGATCATCGCGAAGAGGCTCGGGGTCGAGAGCCGGAAGCTCGAGGCGCAGCTCGCCCCGCTCGAGGCCATGTACGCGATCGCAGACCACGCGCAGACCCTTCTCTTCGGGATTGCGGACGGAATGCTTCCAAGCAACTCCGGCGGCGGCTACAACCTGAGGATCCTCTACCGAAGGGCGATGAACTTCATCAACTACCACAGGTTCCCGCTCTCAATCTCCGACGTCGTCAACTGGCACATCGACTACCTGAAGGCGATGTACCCTGAGCTCGAGGGACACAGGCAGGACGTGGCCGAGGTCCTCGGGGTTGAGGAGTCCCGGTATGCCTCCTCCACTGAGCGCGTCTCCAAGATCGTCTCATCCGTAACGGCGGGCGGGAAGTCGGTCTCGACCGACGACCTGATCAGAATGTACGACTCCGACGGCGTCACCCCAGAACAGCTGATCGAGGCCGGAGCGAAGGTCGAGATGCCAGAGGACTTCTACGAAAAGGTGCAGGCCAGGCACGTCACCCGAAAGTTCGAGGAGCCGAAGCCCGAGTTCCGTATCGGCAAGCTTCGTCCCACGAAGCTGCTCTACTACGAGGATGACGCCGACTTCGACTTCACAGCGAGGGTCTTGAAGGTCTTCCCGGGCAATAACGTCATCCTGAACCGGACGGTCTTCTACCCGAGGGGCGGCGGCCAGGAGCCCGACCGGGGCACGATGGGGGGCGCCAAGGTCGTGGACGTGGAAAAGTACGGCGAAATCGTCATCCACAGGCTCGAAGGAAAGGTCCCAAAGACGGGAGCCAAGGTAGAATGCCACGTCGACGGGAGAAGGAGGACCAGGATAACGCAGATTCACACGGCCACGCACATCCTGAACGGCTCATCGAGGCAGGTACTGGGCCCCTGGGTCTGGCAGCATTCGGCGTTCAATGAGGAGGACTACGGCAGGATCGACATAACCCACTTCTCCCACCTCACCGAGCAGGAGGTGCAGAAGATTGAGGACCTGGCCAACCTGATCGTAAGGAGGAACCTGAAGATCAAGAACGCCTTCATGCCCAGGCAGGAAGCCGAGGAGAAGTACGGCTTCAGGCTCTACCAGGGCGGGGTCGTCCCCGGCAGCAGCGTCAGGGTCGTCGACATCGGCGGCTGGGACATCGAGGCTTGTGGCGGGACCCACACCCGGACCACCGGCGAGGTCGGCTTCGTCAAGGTCACGAAGGCCGAGCGCATCCAGGACGGGGTCGAGAGGCTCGAGTTCGTCGCTGGCGAGGCGGCGATTGAGTACATCCACCGCACGGATTCCGAGCTGCAGGAACTATCAAGAATCCTAGGCACCCAGAGGGAGAACCTTCCAAGTGTCGCCAGGACCCTGCTCCAGGACTTCGAGGCGGCACGGATAAGGGAGAAGGCTCTTGGCCAGGCGCTGGTTGACCTGTCGACCGCCGACGTTGTCGCCCGGGCCAGGCAGGTGGGCTCGGCAAAGCTGTATGTCTCGAAGCGGCCCTCGCTCGGCGAGGAACAGATTATTGCTCAAGGGGAGAAGAGCGTTTCGTCCGATCCTTCGCTGGTCTACGTCAGCCTCTTCCCCGCCGGCAACTCCGCACGCGTAATCTGCTTCGTAGGCTCTTCCGCGCGGCAGCACGGGTTCTCCGCAGGCGACGTAGTGAGGAAACTGGCCCCTGTCCTCGGAGGCTCGGGAGGCGGCTCTCCCGCTTTCGCCCAGGGAGGCGGCCCTCTGGTCGACAAGATCGACGAGGCTGCTGCGCTGGCCGAGAGGCTACTGTCAGGTCCTTCGAGTTGAAGTGATTGGCTAACAGGGAGAGGTACTGGCTCAAGGTCTGGGCGGACAGGCGGGTCTTCGAGCCCGACCCGGTGGTGGGCAAGAAGAAGATGTTCGTCACGGTCCCGTACCCGTACATGAACGCCGCCCTCCACGTCGGCACGGCCTTCACCGCCGCGCGCGTGGAGTTCTACGCCAGGTTCAGGAGGATGCAGGGATACAACGTCCTCTTCCCGTGGGCTTGGCACTGGACCGGCAAGACAATCGTCGGGATGAGCTACAGGCTGAAGCAGGGCGACAAGGCAGTCAGGCGTGCCTTCGTGGAGATCGACGGCGTCCCTGAGACAGAAGTCGAGAAGTTCACCGACCCCGAGTACTTGGCTTCGTACTACACGAAGGTCAGCAGGCAGGTGATGAAGGACACCGGATTCTCCATCGACTGGAGGAGGGAATTCAGGACCGTGGACCCCGCATATCGGAAGTTCGTAGAATGGCAGTACCTCAGGCTCAGGGAGCTCGGCTACGTCGTCCAGGGTACCCATCCGGTAGTCTGGTGCTCCCTCGACAAGAGCCCGACGGGAGACCACGACAGGATGGAGGGTGAGGGTGTTTCGCCCGAGGAGTTCAACCTGATCAAGTTCCACCTGGGGGAGTTCGCCTTGGTAGCGGCTACTGTGCGGCCAGAGACGATCTACGGTGCGACCAACCTCTGGGTCAACCCCGACGCGGAGTACTCCGAGGCCAGGGTCGACGGGGAGCTCTGGGTCGTCAGCTCCTCTGCGCTGACCAGGCTGGTCGAGCAGAAGCACGAGATCTCCCCTGTGAGGTCCTTCAAGGGCTCCGAGCTGCTCGGCAGGTATGCGATGGCCCCCCTGACGGGAAAGTCGCTCCCAATACTCCCAGGAAGGTTCGTCGACGAAGCCCTGGCCACGGGAGTGGTCTACAGTGTCCCCGCCCACGCGCCCTACGACCTGATGGCGCTCAAGGACATCCAGGAGGGGAGGGCCGACGCGACCGGGCCCGTCAAAGAGATAGCCGACAAGCTGGCGCCGATCTCCATCATCACTCTGAGCGGGTACTCCCAAGTCCCGGCCGAGGACGCAGTGAAGAAGTCCGGTGCTACAGACTCCCTCGACCCCCGTCTGGAGGCTGCCACCGAGGGGGTGTACAGCGCGGAGTTCCACAGAGGTGTGATGTCCCAGGCGTCTGGCCCGCTGGCGGGCCTGACCGTGAGCGAGGCGAAGGAGAAAGCGGTCGAGCTGCTGACCAAGACGGCTCGCCTGGGCAAGATGCTCGAGCTACCCGAGAAGGTCGTCTGTCGCTGCGGGACCCGCTGCTTCGTCAAGATCCTAGAGAACCAGTGGTTCCTGAACTATTCGAATGCCGAATGGAAGGCGAGGGCCAGGCAGGTCATCGAGCGGGCGGCGGTCTTCCCCGAAGACGCCCGCCAGTGGTTCTACGCCACCATCGATTGGCTGAACGACAGGCCCTGCGCGAGGCGCTCGGGGATGGGGACCAAAGTGCCCTGGGACAAGGAATGGATAGTGGACACCCTGAGCGACTCGACGATCTACATGGCGTACTACTCTCTCAGCAAGTTCGTCAACTCGGAGAAGTTGGCGACGGAGAGTCTGACTCCGCAGGTCTTCGACTACATCTTCTATGGAAAGGGCAGCCCGGCCAACATCTCGAAGGCCGCGAAGATGACAGAGAAGCGCCTGAGGGACCTTCACGTCGAGTTCTCGTACTGGTATCCAGTCGACCTGCGCAACTCCGCGAAGGAGCTGATTCCAAACCACTTGACCTTCTTCGCATTCCACCACGCGGCCCTGTTCCCGGAGAAGTACTGGCCGAGGGGGTTCGGCATCAACGGCATGATTCTGGTGGAGGGAAAGAAGATGAGCAAGACGAAGGGGAACTTCGTCACCTGGAGGGGGGCCCTGGAGAGGTACGGCGCCGACGGTTTCAGACTGGCTCTGGCACTGACAGCCGACGGGATGGACGACGCCGACTGGCGTGACAGGAATGCCGAGGACGCCAAGGCTAAGGTCGAGTCAGTGATACCGTTCGTGAAGAAGAGCCTGAAGTCCGCGAAGAGCCGCGACAAGGAGGCGCTGGACTCTTGGCTGATTTCCTCTGTCCACAGGAGGATCGCGACAGTGACGCAGGCGATGGAGGAGATGAAGATCAGGAGGGCAGCAGCCACCACCTTCCTTGACATGTGGAACGACGTCAGGTACTACATCCGCAGGAGCAGGAAGCCACGAAAGGAGACGCTCATTGACGTCTTCAACGCCTGGTCGAGGATGATGGCACCCTTCACTCCGTTCATGGCCGAGGAGCTCAACCACGAGCTGGGGAACAAGGGGCTTGCGTGCCAGGCAGACTGGCCGGCGCTGAAAGACTTCCCACTAGACGAGGAGGCCGAACTGGCAGAGACCATTGTCAGCAAGGTCATCGAGGACGCCCGCAATGTCCTCAAAGTGGTTAAGGGACCACGTTCGAAGTTGAATGTGTACGTCTCATCAGACTCCGCAAGGAGTTACTTCATGGATTTGGTGGCTGCGAAGCAGAAGCGGGAGAACGTCGGAGTGGTGGTGAAGAAGTTCTCCGCCCTGAAGATTGGGCCGGACAGGGTCTTCAAGCTGAGCTTCGAGCTGGGCGAGGAGATGGTCGGGAAGTACCTGGCCCACCGGGGCTTCGACGAATACGGGGCGCTATCCGATGCCTCTGAGTTCATGTCCGGAGAGCTGGGAGTTACGGTGAGCGTGCAGAAAGCCGGAGGCAAGGGAATCAGCGACCCGGCCAACAAGGGCAAGGATGCGCTTCCCATGAAGCCCGCTTTCTTCCTCGAATAGGATTTGTCAGAGTCAGGTCTCCTTCCGCCGATCCACCCCTCAGTGTTCAAATACGCCCCTCTACTCGAGCGGCATCTGCAGGAATGACATCCTCCAACCCCGAGCTCTCGAGGATCGCGAAGACACGGATGTCACACGAATTCACGGACGCGAAGCTCTACGAGCGTCTCTCCAAGACGGTCTCCAGCGCCAGCCCGTTCGCAGGGGTTCTGATGCAACTCTCAGCGACTGAACACAGACACTGCGAATTCTGGAAGAAGTACGCTCCGGAAGAGGAGCCGAAGATGGACAGGCTCAAGCTCTACTGGATTCTTCTTCTGAGGAGGGTGCTTGGGCTCACATTCGCTTCGAGGTTCCTTGACAGGCATGAGTCTTCGGTGGTCAAGGAATACCGGGCGCTCGCCGGCCTGATTCCTGAAGCCGACAAGGCTGCCTTCGAAGAGATGGTCGCAGACGAGCAGGAGCACGAGAAGGAGTTCGCCCAGAAGATCGAAAGCTCGGCGATACGCTACATCTCCTTCGTCGTCCTAGGACTTGCCGACGCCCTAGTCGAGATCACCGGAATTCACGCAGGCTCGCTGGGAATCTACAACCTCACCGAGTATGCGGGTCTAGCTGGCGTGACCGCGGGAGCAGCGGCCTCGCTAGCCATGGCTTCAGCGGCCTTCGCGCAGGCCAAACAAGGGTTCCAAGGGTCGGCCAAGCTGAGTGCGGTCTACACTGGCATCTCGTACTTCATCACCGCGATAATCCTGGCGGCTCCGTACTTCCTTACTCCGAGCATGATCTACGCTCTTGGGACGTCATTGTTCCTCGCCGTGGTGATTCTCGCGCTGATTTCATACTACAGCACAGTGATTTCCGGGAAACCTTTCCTCCGGGACTTCCTAGAGATGCTCCTGATAATGTTCGGAGTCACGGTGGCGCTGTATCTCTTCGGACATTTCATCAGGGTGAGCACAGGGATCTAGGTCAGGAGATCGCAGGCGCCGAACCCTCGGATGTCTGGCGGGGTCTAACACGACCGGTCCAGAAGAACAATCCGCTTCCTCCTGTGACGACTCTTGCTCTCTTAATTAGGTGGCGTCATCTCGTTCTGTCCGATGCGGGTAGTCGCAGACCTCCAGCTGCACTCGAAGTACGCCCTGGCGACGAGCAAGGACATGGACCTGGAACACTTGGCAGGAGGGGCCAAGGTCAAGGGCCTCAACCTTCTGGGAACTGGAGACTTCACGCATCCGAAGTGGTTCGCCGAGCTGAGGGAGAAACTGGAGCCCATTCCGGGCACAGGGCTGTACTCCTACAGAGGAATGACCTGGATGCTCGCCGGGGAGGTCAGCACGGTCTACGAGCAGGGAGCGAAGACGCGAAAGGTCCATCATCTGATCTATTCTCCTGAACTCGAGGTCGTGGCTCAGATCAACGAGTTCCTCTCCAAGAAAGGAAATTTGAGCTCGGACGGCAGGCCTGTCCTGAAGGGGATTGACTCGGCTGAGCTCGTGGAGCGGGTCACTTCAGTGTCCGGCGGCGTTGTCGTGATTCCAGCTCACAGCTGGACCCCGTGGTTCGGTGTCTTCGGGAGCAGGTCGGGGTTCGATTCTCTCGAGGAGTGTTATCAAGACCAGGCGGCAAAAATCTTCGCCATCGAAACCGGGCTATCTTGTTATGACGGGTTGACCGAAGTCCTAACAGAGGCGGGTTGGAAGAAGTTTAAGGATCTGACCTACGACGACGGCATTTGTTCGATGAACGCTGCGTCGGGCAAGATCGAGTTTCAGAAACCCACTCGCCTAATCAACAGCGGCTACCGCGGCAAGATGTACCGGTTGAAAACCAGAAGGATTGATCTTCTCGTCACTCCCAACCACAAGCTATTCGTAACTCAATTTGGCTCGCGAGGGCCAAAACCCTTCCGATTGGAAGAGGCGCAGTATCTTTTCGGGAGATCGAAGACCTTCAGGAAGGATGGTGTTTGGGAAGGCGTGCCATCCAATGACTTCGTTCTCCCGGCTGTCAAGATCAGGCACGGAAGTAGGTTCTACTCTGGGTTCAGGAAGATATCACAAAGACCCTTACCCATAAAGCCCTGGTTGAAGTTCCTCGGCTTGTGGACTGCCGAGGGACACACAGACTTGGGGGAAGGTGGTGACTACAGTGTCGTTCTCAGCAATTCAGACTGGTCGCTCGTGTCTGAAATGGTGGGCATCCTCAAAGAACTGGGGTATCATCCCGTAGTTCTCGAGAACCGACCAAAAATCTATCAGGTTCGCGTAAGAAACTACCAGTTATTCACTTATCTTCGACAATTCGGGCAGTCTCATGAGAAGTTCGTTCCCCGCGAAATCATGTCGCTGTCGAAAGATCTACTGTCAATATTCCTGAACTATTACCTCAAAGGCGATGGGCACGTATATGGCAGGAATGGGAAAGGCCTTTCCTCCACAACGACCTCTTTGCGGTTGCGCGACGACCTCCAAGAGTTGGCGCTCAAGGTGGGCTTCTCCGCCTATTACAAACTCGGCAGCAAGAAAGGGACGCCTCTGAAATCCTTGAATGAATCGCGTTATAGGTCACGATACGCTGCTTGGGTCGTTCACTTCATAAGGCGCAATCGACATGGCGTAACGCCGTCGACGGTCAGGAAGTACGGCTATACTGAATCATGGGTCAATTTTGCGGGGAAGGTCTACTGCGTAACCGTCCCCAATCACGTAATCTATGTCAGGCGCAATGGAATCCCTGTCTGGTGTGGGAACTCAGATCCTCAGATGAACTGGAGGCTCTCATCTCTCGATAAGGTGGCGTTGGTTTCGAACTCCGATGCGCACTCCCCCAACCCCTGGCGCCTCGGAAGAGAGGCGAATGTCTTCGAGTTTGAGAAGCTGAGCTATCGCGCGGTCTTCGATGCAATCAGGCTGAAGGACGGGAGTCGATTCCTCCACACCATCGAGGTCGATCCGGCGTACGGCAAGTACCACTTCACCGGACACAAGAAGTGCGGGGTTTCCCTTTCTCCGGGAGAAGCCCTGCGGATGGGCAACAGGTGCCCGAAATGTGGAAAGAAGTTGACCGTGGGCGTTTTGCAAAGGGTGGAGGAGCTCGCGGACCGTCCCGAAGGCTTCAGGCCAAAAGACGCTATCCCGTTCAGGAGTTTGCTTCCGCTCTACGAGGTGATATCGTTCGCCACAGGCGTGAATCGCCTCTATGCAAAGGCTGTCCTGGAACAGCAAGACCGTCTCATCGGGGCGTTCGGGAGCGAGCTCGCAGTTCTCCTCGACGCGCCCCTGGAGGATCTCCTCCGCCATTCACAGCTAGGGGTCGCTCGGGCTATCGTTGCAGTCAGAGAGAACCGACTTAAGTTCACGCCCGGGTATGATGGCGTCTACGGAGTTCCATCCCTTCAGTGATGCAAACGAATGGGTCCGCGTTTCAGACGAGTGTGGGGACGGCCGGATTTGAACCGGCGGTCTACA
>JBEKJM010000011.1:0-40162 GCA_050011215.1 Nitrososphaerales archaeon | reverse complement strand
CGGCGGTCAACACTGAGAGGACGGTAAAGGGGAAGAAGGCTTTTGTCAGGCTCCTAGAGGAGAAGAAGGCCGCGGAGCTGGCGACGAAGCTGGGCCTGGTGTAGAAATTGGGAAAGAGAATCCTTCAACGCAGAAGAGGAAAGGCTGGCATCCAGTTCAGAGCCCCAATCAGGGGTAAGATTGCCCCGGTAAGGTACCCGAGAATCGGACCCGACTCAGAGGGGACTGCGACGGTCACAGCTCTCATGGACGAGAGAGGCAGATCGGCTCCGCTCGCGCAGATAGCATATGGTAACCACAGGTTCGCCTACCTCCCGGCTGTCGCCGGACTGTCGGTGGGGAAGCAACTTTCGATGGGGGCGGGAGCAGCCCCGGTCCCCGGAAACATGATGCCTTTGTCACAGATTCCGGAGGGCACGAGGATCTCCAACATCGAGCTGAGGCAGGGAGATGGGGGTAAGTTGGTGAGGGCCTCGGGCACCTCGGCGGTCCTTTTCTCGAAGGCCAACGAAAAGGCGATCATCAAGCTGCCGTCCGGCAAGAACATTCTGATCGACGACAGGTGCAGGGCGATGGTTGGCGAAGTCGCCGGAGGTGGAAGGCGCGAGAAGCCATTCCTGACGGCGGGCGCGAGGCACCACGCCATGAGGGCGTCTGGCAGAGTCTATCCGCGCATGAGAGGGATAGCGATGGCCGCCGTCTACCATCCATTCGGTGGAGGAAGGCACCAGCATCCGGGCAAGTCGACCAGCACGTCGAGAAACGCCCCGCCTGGAAGGAAGGTAGGGTTAATAGCGCCGAGAAAGACCGGAAGGAAGAGATTGGCTAGGGCGAGCGCGGAGGTAAAGTAGTTGCCGAAGGAGTTCAGGTACAGGGGGCGGTCGATCGAGGAGCTCAGCTCGATGTCCACGGAGGCGCTCCTTGAATTGCTGCCCTCCAGGGCCAGGAGGTCGCTCAACAGGGGGGTCTCCGAAGAGAAGAGGAAGATACTGGAGGATGCGAGGGCGATTAAGGAAGGAAGGCTGCAGGGACAGATCAAGACTCACGCAAGGGACATGATAGTTCTGCCGTCGATGGTGGGACTCACAATAGGGGTCCACAATGGGAAAGAGTTCGTGCCCCTCGAAGTGAAACCCGAAATGATAGGCAGGTACCTGGGCGAGTTCGTAATCACCAACAAGAAGGTAGTTCACGGGACGCCGGGCATCGGCTCTAGCCGCTCGAGCCTCTACGTCCCGCTGAAGTGACCGGTTCGAACCTGATCCGTTCGTGAAGATCGTCGTCTTCTCGATAGTCTATGTAGTCACTTTGCAAAGGTAAGCCGGCAGGAAAGAGGCCGAATGGACAGTCAGCCCGGTGGTCGCTGGGACAGTTCGTCGCTCTCCTGTTCTACCGCGTACCCACGCGGTCAGCTGACCGTCGTCTGAGACTGATCGCGGAGGAAGTTGAGCAGGTAGTTGGGTCCGCCGATCCCCCTCCCGGTAGCGCCGCTCGCGTTCCAGCCTGTGAAGGACTGTGCTCCGGGCCACGCGCCTGTCGTTGAGCCGCCCCCTCTGTTGGCGTATGCTACCCCGAACCTAATACCGTCGAAGAACTTCTTGACCTCCCCTTTGTCTTTGGAGAAGATGCCGGCCGTGAGACCGTATTCCGTGTCGTTGGCCTCCGCTATTGCTTCTTCCACGGTTGAGAATTCGTCGACGACGACGAACGGGATGAAGAGCTCATCCTTGAAGAGTCTGTGGCCGCGCGGGAGACCGGTCACGACCGTCGGCGAGACGTAGTATCCTCTTGCAAGTCCGCCATCCTTCATTACAGTCCCTCCGATCAGGACCTTGCCGCCCGCGGACTTGGCCTCATCCACCGCCGCCTCGAACCTCGCGACCGCCGCTTCGTTGATGACAGGCCCCATGAAGACATCTTTGTCGCGCGGATCGCCGACGACCAGTTTGTCGACCCGGTCACTCAGCGCGTCGAGGAACTCGCGTGCGATGTCCTTCTGGAGATAAAGACGGGAGGTCGCGCTGCACTTCTGGCCTCCGTAGCCGTAAGCCGCTCTGACCGTCCCTTCAACCGCCTTCGTGATGTCAGCCTTTGCGGTGACTATCGTGGGATTCTTGCTACCCATTTCGAGCAGCATGGGCTTCGGATAGGGCTGGCCTGTGAGGAACCTCCTGTGGAGGCGCATTCCGACTTCCCTCGAACCCGTGAAGGCGATACCGGCGACGTCGGGGTTCGAGACGAATTCATCCTCGAAGTTGGCCCCCGGACCGGTGACGAAGTTGACCGCACCTGTGGGGACGCCCGCATCGCTGAAGGCCTCGTAGAGCATCAGGCCGGTCAGGGGCGCCTCGCTCGTCGGTTTCAGGATGATCGAGTTGCCCGTGATCAGAGCACCCAGGGCCATCCCGCTGGCGAGCATGAACGGGAAGTTGAACGGAGAGATGACGGGCCAGACACCGTAAGGCTTGCCCAGGACGAGCGTATGCTCTCCCGGCCCTCCGGGCCCCATCTTGGTGACGTAGCCTTTCTCATCCCTCATAATCTTCGCACAGTACTTCACGGAGTCTACGGCCTCCCACGCTTCCGCAAGCGCTTCGAGCCGGTTCTTACCGACCTCGTAGGTTATCGCTACGGCTATCTCGAACTTCCTTTCGTCGACGAGCTTGGCGTACCTCTCCATCACCCTGACCCGCTCCTGCCAAGGCTTCGAACTCCAGACCTCGAAACCCTCCTTCGATGAGGCTATCGCATCGACCGCATGCTCCCGCGTGCCGACCTGGAACTTCCCCACCACAATCGAGGCGTCGATGGGGCTCCTGTGTTCGAACTCGCCTGCTTCCGACCAGACTTTCTTTCCTCCTATGAACATCGGGTAGCGGCTGCCGAGCTTCGGCTTGAACCGTTTCAGCGCTGCCTCGAACTTCGGGTGGAGGCTCTCGTCGGCGAAGAGGGTTACGTATGTGACCTTTGGCGCGGCTTCCTTGGGCATCTCGGCCCGAGCCACCCACTGCTCTACTTAACGTTTCCAGGCTCGGCAAGGCTTTCGAGGCTCCGAGGCACGAAGGCTCGGCCCGACACCGAAGAAAACTCGGTCCCGACGGCCTCCTTCACCTCCTCGAAGGGGACCCTCTCCCCCCTGAGCCGTTCCATCGAAGTCATCAACTGAGGGTCGAGGCCGCAGGGCCTGATCAGACTGAAGTATGACAAATCCGTGTTGACGTTCAGAGCGAACCCGTGGTAGGTCACCCAGTTGGTCACCGTTACCCCGACGGAGGCGAGCTTCTTGCCCCGAACCCAGACCCCGGGGTGACCTTCCAGCCTCTCGCCTTCTACGCCAAACCTGCGCGCTGCCCTTATGACGGCTTCCTCCATGTTCCTGACGTGCCTGCGCACGTCGTGGTCTTCCAGCAAGAGGATAGGGTAGCCCACGAGCTGTCCAGGGCCGTGGTATGTGGCGTCACCTCCCCGCTCGACCTGAAAGACAGGAACACCCTGGGGCCCGAAGTTGTCCGGCGACGTCTTTCTCCCCAGCGTGATCACGTGGTCGTGTTCTAGGAGTATCAGGAGGTCCGGGACGTCTCCCCTCGCCCTCCGACCCGCGAGCCCTCTCTGGAGCTCAAGCGCGGTTCCGTACTCCATCCTGCCGAGGTCGAGGAGTGCTCCAGTCATATCCTCAACTGGTGAATCGGCTTCCCCGCTGCCGACTCGGATGCCTCCATGATCGCTTCAGAGAGTGTCGGATGAGGATGGATAGTCAGGGCGATGTCCTCTACCGTGGCGCCCATCTCGATCGCGAGAGCCGCCTCGCTGATCAAGTTGGAGGCATCTGGGCCGACGATCTGGACGCCGAGGACGAGGCCGTCGTCCGCCTTCGAGACGACCTTGACGAACCCCTCGCCCTCTCCACTGGAAAGGGCCCTGCCCAGAGCAGCGAACTGGAACCTAGTCCTCTTCACGCTGTAGCCAGCTTGGACGGCCTTCGCTTCAGTGAGGCCTGCGCTGGCGACCTCCGGGTCGCAGAAGACAGCGTCGGGAATCGCCTTCCAGTCTGCGGCGCTTGGCAGACCGGCGACGCACTCTGCGGCGACCAGACCCTCCTTCGATGCCTTGTGGGCCAGCAACGGCGGGCCGCGCACGTCGCCTATGGCGTAGACCCAGCGGGCCGACGTCTGCATCCTGTCGTCGGTCGCGATGAATCCCCTTTGGTCTGTCTCGACCCCGATTGCCTGGAGGTTCATCCTCCCGGTCCTGGGCTTGCGCCCCACGCTGACCAGGACCTTGTCGACTTCCACGGCCACAGTCCCGTCCGGGGTTTCCACTTCGACATTCACGCCCGACGCTCCCTTGGAGACCTTGGAGACCTTGGACTTCAGATGGATCCTGACGCCCCTCCCTTCGAACTTGCGCTGGACCACCCGAACGACCTCGGGGTCGCTGCCGGGCATTAGCTGGTCCATCACTTCGACAATCGTGACGGCGCTTCCGAGCTTTTGGAACATCGAGGCAAACTCCAGCCCGATCGCGCCCCCTCCCACGATCATGAGCCTCTTCGGGGCGCTCGTCAGGTCGAGGCCCTCCCTCGAGCCGATCACCGTGTCCCCGTCGAACTCCAAGCCCGGCAGCTGGACGGTCTCGGTGCCCGTTGCTATCACGAGATTCTTCGTCGAGATCTCTTCCTGCCCGTCCGCCTTCCTGACTAGAACTCTGTTCGCTCCCACGACCTCTGCTGTTCCCATGATTATCGTGACGCGGTTGCCCTTCAGAAGCATCTCGACCCCGCTGACCAGCTTGGAAACGACCTCCGACTTCCACTTCTGCATCTGAGCGAAGTCGACAGTAAGCCCGGAAGCCTTCAACCCGAACTTCTCTGCCTCCCTGACCCTGTCGAAGAGCTTGGCAACCGTAATCAGGGACTTCGAAGGGATGCATCCGTAGTTGAGGCACTCGCCCCCAATCCTGTCAGCTTCGACGATGACCGTCTTCAGGCCGAGCTGGCCGGCCCTAATCGCGCACGTGTAGCCACCGGGCCCGCCTCCGATGACCGTGAGGTCCGCTTCGAGCATGGCAGGTTCTGTCGGCATCGTCCGACTTAATGGCTTAAACCTTGCTGAGCTGATCCACAGTTCAGATAACTTCCGCGAGCAGCTTCTTGGTGTCCTGAAGAGTCTCGATGACCTTGCTGGTGAACCTTGCCGCGTAGGCCCCGTCGAGGACACGGTGGTCAAAGGACAGAGAGAGGTAGGTGATGTCTCTCACCTCTACCCTGCCGTCCCTGACGACGGGCCGCTTGGTAATCTTGTGGAGGCCCAGGATTGCCACCTCGGGGAGGTTGATTATGGGCGTGGCGAAGAGCCCTCCAATCGCGCCGACGTTGGTAATTGTAAACGTGGAGCCTCGGACTTCATCGAGGGCGAGCTGCCCGCTCCTCGCCCTCTCTGCCAGCTTCTCTATCTCGCCCGCCAGTTCGAAAACGTCCTTGGTGTCTACGTCCTTCACGACCGGGACGACAAGGCCCTGTTCGGTGTCCGTGGCGACTCCGATGTTGTAATACTTCTTCAGGACGATGTTTCCTGCCTGCTCGTCGAGCGACGAGTTCACGTACGGGAACTCCTTCAGCGCGGGCACGAGCGCCTTGATCACGAAGGGGAGGTAGGTCAGGCGGACGCCTCTCTTTTCCGCGCTTCCCTTGAAGGCCTCGCGGAGGAGGACGAGCTCGGTCATGTCGGCCTCGTCCACGTGGGTGACCTGAGCCGCGGTCTGTTTCGACTTCACCATCTTCTCGGCGATTATCTTTCTCATCCCCCGGAGCGGGATGACTTCTTCCCTTGCGCCGAGGGCGGCGGGCACGTGAGCCTGGACGGGCGCCGAGGGGACGACCCTTGGGGCCGCAACCGCGCGTCTCAAGTCGTCGTCCGTCACGCGTCCCTGGGGGCCCGAGCCCCTGACTGTGGAGATGTCGACGCCGAGCTCTCTGGCCAGTCGCCTCGTTGCGGGAGTGGCGAGCGCCCCGGGCGATGCCTGAGTAGGCTGCTCCTGCTGGGCTGGAGTGGGTCTCGCAGAACTTTGCGGGACCTGTGGGGTGGTCAGTGCGGCCGCCCCTGACGATCCGTCGTCTATCACCATGATCGTTTGACCGACCTTTGCGATGTCACCCGCTTTGACCATAATCTTGGAGACCTTGCCGCTTCTGGGTGCCGGTATCTGCACGTTGACCTTGTCGGTCATCACCTCAACGAGAGGTTGATCCTCCTTGATCTGGTCGCCCTCCTTGGCCATCCACTTCAGGATCTCGCCTTCGGCGACTCCCTCGCCAATGTCAGGAAGCTTGAACTCAAAGACCAACGGCTGGTCAGAGCGACTCGACCGGCTCACTCTATTAGTGTTTTTCGAGAGTCTAGTATCTGGTCAGGTCAGCCGCGGCCTTGACGATCCTCTCCTTGCTGGGGATGTAGTAATCCTCCATCTTCGCGAGTGGCACGACCGTGTCGAACCCTGTGACCCTCTTCACCGGAGCCTTCAGGTAGTCGAGGGCCCTGTCTGCCACTGTGGCGGCAATCTCGGCTCCGATGCCGAGAGTTCTGGGTGCCTCGTGGACGATCACGATTCTGCCCGTCTTCTGGACCGAGCCCAGGATGGCGGGAAAGTCGAGAGGGGAGACGGTGCGCAGGTCGATCGCCTCCGCAGAGACGGAGTGCTCGCCCTGCAACTCATCGACGGCCTGCAAAGTGGGGACCATCATCGCCCCGTAGGAGACCAGCGTCACGTCGGCTCCTTCCCTGACGACCCTGGCTTTGCCGATGGGGATGGCGTACTCCTCCTCTGGCACCTCCATCTTCGGCGAGTCATAGAGCCTCTTAGGCTCCATGAATACGATAGGGTCCGACGCGAGCAACGCCGAGCAGAGGAGTCCTTTCGCGTCGAATGGGTTGGACGGGATGACCACCTTGAGGCCCGGAGTGTGTGCGTAGTACGCCTCGGGCGAATCGGAGTGGTGCTCCGGCGCCCGGATTCCGGCCCCGTACGGAAAGCGAATGACGCCCCTGGGCGCGTACCTGCCCCTTGTCCTGTTCCTCATCCTTGCCACATGTCCGAAGATCTGGTCCAAGGCAGGCAGAGTGAAGCCGTCAAACTGGAACTCCGCAACGGGGACCATGCCTCCTATCGAAAGACCCACGAACATCCCGGCGATCCCGAGTTCTGCGAGCGGGGTGTCGAAGACCCTGTCCGGGCCGAACTCATCCTGGAGCCCGCGCGTGACCTGGAAGACGCCCCCGTTCTCTCCGACATCTTCGCCGAAGACGACGACCTTCCCGTCGCGTTTCATCCCTTCACGCAAGGCCATATTGACGGCGTTCCTGATATTCACACCCAGCCTTCCGCCCCTGAGGCTGGGCTCTGCTGTCGCTTCTTCTTCCTGTCTCGGGCGACCACCGAAGGCCTCTGCCTGCTGCTCGATGAGCGCAGGCGTCGGGTACGAATACATGTAGTCGAACATGACGGAAGGGTCGAGGGCGGGAATAGCGCGGTAGGCCGCGACGGCCTCTGCCATCTTCTTCTGGGCCTCCTGGGTCACGGCCTCCTTGGTTGCGTCGTCGAGGAGTCCCCTCGACCGGAGGTACTTCTCGAAGCGCGTGATCGGGCTACGCTTCTCCCACTCGGCGATCTCCTCGGGGGCTTTCAGCTTGTTGGACACGAGTTCCGCCGTCGTGTGCGGGCCGAGCCTGTAGGTGGAGAACTCGAGCAGAGTGGGCCCTCCTCCCCTCCTGGCCTTCTCCGCTGCGTATCTCGTCGCTTCATAGGAGGCGATGGCGTCGTTCCCGTCGACCAAGATTCCTTCGAAACCGTAGGCGACCGCCTTCTGCGCGATCGTCATCGAGGCCGTCTGCTGGTCTCGCCTGACCGAGATGGCCCATTGGTTGTTCTCTACACAAAAGACGACCGGGAGGTCGTAGATTCCGGCGAAGTTGAGAGATTCATGGAAGTCGGCCTTCGATGTCCCCCCGTCGCCCGTGCATGCGAGCGTCACCGACCTCTCCCCATGCAGCCATCGGGCCATCGCCAGACCCACGGCGTGCGGGAGCTGGGTCGCGACCGGGACTGCAAGGGGGAGCATGTTGAGCGTTTCAGGTATCTGCATGCCCCTCTCGTCCCCTCCCCAGTATTGGAGCAGTTGGTAGGCTGGCATGCCAAACGCTAGCATCCCCACCGAATCCCTGTACATCGGCACGTACCAGTCCCCCCTTTCCAGGGCGTTGACGAAGCCGACCTGAGCTCCCTCCTGCCCCTTCTCCGGGGCATAGGTCCCAATCTCCCTGAGAGTGGATAGGTTGCTCGCCTTCTCGTCGAAGACCCTGCCATAGACCATCTGCTCGTAGAGCCTCCTGAGCAGGGCGGGGCTGATGCCCGGCTCCTTCCCCCTGATCGTCCCTTCTGGTGTGAGCCTCCGGTACAGCGCCTCCTCCGCATTCGAGAGCTTGAAGTCTGTCTCGCTGAAGATTCTCGGTATCGCGTCGGCGCCCGAGCTCTTCAGGAACTCCGGCTCGGTCAAACCGGCGTTTCTGCGCCGGCGGTCATATAAGACTGGCGTTCACGGAGATCGCTTTCAAGAGAAGAACGGATGAAGAACTCGCCGGCCCGGTAGCTGCTCCTCACCAAGGGGCCGGATGCCACGTACCTGAATCCGAGCTCCTTGCCCAGAGCTCTGTAGCGCTCGAACTGCGAGGGTTTCACGTATTCGATCACAGGAAGGTGCCTGCTCGATGGACGGAGATACTGCCCGACTGTCAGGAAGTCGACCCCAGCCCTGCGGAGATGGGCCATCGCAAGAACGACCTCTTCTTCGGTCTCCCCCAGTCCCACCATGACAGACGACTTGGTGAAGATGCGCGGGTTCACCTTCTTTACGTTCCTCAAGACAGAGAGAGACTGCCAGTAGTTGGCGCGAGGGTCCCTGACCTTTGGGGTCAGCGAAAGCGTCGTCTCGATGTTGTGTGCGATGACGTCTGGCCTCGCCTCCGCCACAGTCCTGATTGCGTCCAGGTCGTCTTGGAAGTCAGGGATGAGAACCTCAACCAGAAGACCGGGGATTCGCTCCTTCACGAGCCTTATGGTCTCAGCAATGTGGGCAGCGCCCCCGTCGGGAAGGTCATCCCGGTCGACCGAGGTCAAGACCACATACCTCAGACCCATTCGCGAGAGGGCGAGAGCGACGTTCTCCGGCTCGAACCGGTCAAGGGCTCCGCCGGGCTTGCCTGGGGTGACCATGCAGAAGCGGCAGGCCCGCGAGCAAACATCTCCCATAAGCATCAGGGTGGCAGTCCCACCTCCCCAGCATTCGTGGACATTGGGACAGTGGGCCTCTTCGCAGACCGTATGAAGACCAAGCCTTCCGAACAGATTCTTGAGTTCCTGGTGGCTCTGACCACCTGGAGGCTCTACGACTAGCCAATCCGGTTTTGTGTCGGCTTGCAACTCAGTTGCCGGCTAGTGCTTTGAGTCTGTCAAAACCCTTTCCGAAGAGTGCCCCGTCGCACGCGTAACAGCCTTCGACCTGGAACCCCGGCTCGAGGTCGCGGTGGAGTGAGCACATCAGGTGGTTCAGCCTGACGTAGTCGAGCACATCGGTCATCGACTTCAGTGATTCCCCTTGGTCGGGGTCCTTCTCTGAGAGTCCGCGGGCAATTATGTCTGCGGCCTTCGCAACCTTCGGGTCGCTCTCGAAGTTCACCATCATTCCCCGCGTCCTGCGGTTGTAGTTGCTGACGGATGCCTGGGTTATGCCAAGGGCCTCCGCGACTTGCTGCTGCGTCATGTTGTAGTCCAGCTGCAGACGCCTGGCCACCATCGCTCTGAGAGCGGGCAGGGCCGACTTCGAGACTATCTCATACGGGCTAATCATGACTTTATTACTTATGTTATAAGTAGTTATTTAAGCGTAGTCGGCCCCGGTCGCAGAGAGACCAGAAGCGAGCCGGAGCCTGCCCATGGACCGCAAGCTTATTGGAGGAGAAACCCGCGAGAGGGTTTCTTCGCAGCAGGGAATTCTTTGAAGCTCACTCTCTTGGATATGGGTTTGGAGGACAGCCTTTGAACGAACCGAACGTCTTCCAACTCTTCTCCCCCCCGCTGATTCAGGCGTTGAAGGAGAGAGGGTTCGAGACGCCCACCGACCCTCAGATGAAGTTGGTCCCGCTGGTGAGGGCGGGCAAGAACGCGCTGCTGATGGCGCCGACGGGGACCGGGAAGACCGAGGCCGCGCTTCTCCCGATACTCGATGCCCTCGTCAGAGAGGGCGAAGGACGGGAGAGGGGAACGAAGCTGCTGTACATCACGCCCCTACGGGCCCTGAACAGAGACATGCTCGAGAGGATGCAGTGGTGGTGCAAGCGCTTCGACATAAGGCTGGGCGTGAGGCATGGCGACAGCTCTCAGGCGGAGAGGACCAACCTCAGTTTCGCCCCGCCTGACATCCTGATCACGACGCCGGAGACGCTGCAGATACTGCTGGTCGGGAGAAGAATCAGGCAGAATCTTTCGAAGCTGAGATGGGTCGTGGTGGACGAAGTCCACGAGCTCGCTGAGGACAAGAGAGGGAGTCAGCTGAGCGTAGGACTGGAGAGGTTGCGCGACGTCGTTGAGAACGAGATCCAGATGGTGGGGCTATCGGCCACGGTCGGGTCGCCCGAAAGGGTGGCCAAGTTCCTCGTCGGCAGCGGGAGGGATTGCGAAGTCGTCAGGGTCCCCGTGGAAAAGAGCCTCTCGCTGAAGGTCGCCGCGCCGAGGGCGACGGGAGAGGACAGAATCCTGGCCGAGGCAATCTACTCCTTCCCCGAAGTGGCCGCGAGGCTGAGGATGATAAAGGAGACCGTGGAGAGATACAGGTCGGTACTGATCTTCACCAACACAAGGACTGAAGCGGAGGCGCTCGCCAACAGGTTCAGGGTCTGGGACCCAAAGTTCCCCATAGGAATACACCACAGCTCGCTCTCGAAGGCGACGAGGGAGGCGGTCGAGAGAAGTCTCAAGGAAGGCAGACTCCTTGGGGTGATCTGCACGAGCAGCCTGGAGCTAGGAATCGATATCGGCTTCTTGGAGTACGTCATCCAATACAATTCACCCCGACAGGTGACCAGACTGATCCAGAGGGTCGGAAGGAGCGGCCACAGGGTCGGAGAGGTGTCGAACGGGATGATCATCACCCAGGATTCGGACGACACGCTCGAGGCTGCGGTCCTGTGCAGGAAGGCCGTGGCGGGAGAGCTCGAACCACTGGAGCCCGTCATGGAGCCGTATGACGTTGCGGTCCACCAGGTCGCGGGCCTCTTGATTGAGCAGGGAAACTGGAACTTCGGGGACCTGGAGAAACTCCTGAAGAGGAGTCACGTCTACTCCGGGATGGACGGACAGAAGCTGAAGAAGGTCCTGACTTACATGAGGGAGAGGTACCCGAGGTTGGCCTACTACAGCGAATCCGACGGCAAGGTCTTCCGGGCAAGAGATGTCAAGCCTCTCTTCCAGTACTACTTCGACAACCTGTCGATGATTCCGGACGAAAGGCAGTACCTGGTGATTGAGGGGGACAGCTTCGTCGGAACCCTGGACGAGGCATTCGTCTCCGAGTACGGGGAGGTGGGCGTCAAGTTTGTGGAGGCTGGGAGGTGCTGGAAGATCGAACAGATCTACGGCAACAAGGTGTACGTGAAGGCGGAAGAGGACCCCACGGGAGCGGTTCCCAACTGGGTGGGAGACGAGATCCCGGTCCCAAGAGAGGTGGCCGCCGAGGTCGGGATGATTCGCCGCAGGTATGCAGAGGAGATCGAGAAAGGAGACGGGGAGAAGTATCTTGGCGAAATCTGTAGGACCTACCCGGTCTCCCGGGAATTGACTCTGGACGCACTCAAAGAGGTGGCAGAACAGCATTCCGCGAAACTGCCGATTCCCTCGGAAAGACTGGTCACGATTGAAAGGTGGGACAAATACATCGTGATTCAGGCGGCGTTCGGACACAAGGTGAACCGGCTGCTGGCAAGGGTGATAGGACACCTCATCTCTGAAAGGATGGGGCAGTCGGTCGCCGTGCATCAGGACCCTTACAGAATAATCATCGAAGCAGACGTGGCTCCATCGGCAGTCGTCTCGGTCCTGGAGGAGCTGCACAAGCTCGATCTCAAGATGGCGACTGAGAAGGCTGTGGAGAGGAGCGGGATCTTCAAGAGACGGCTCATCCACGCGGGAAAGAAGTGTGGAGCGATAGCCAAGGACGCAGAATATGCGAGTGTTTCGATAGCCGGCCTGATCGAGGCGTTAAGAGACACCCCCGTCTACGAAGAGGCGATGAGTATGATCTTCCACGACGACCTGGACCTGGCTGGGTCCGCAGATGTAATCGAGAAGATTAGCGCAGGCGCCATCGAAGTGAAGTTGATAGAATCAGAGGCGCTTTCTCCTATTGCGAGGATAGGGGTTGAGGAGATCAGCAGGAGGGGAGAGATAGTGTCCCCGGAGAGGCTCAGGGCGCTGCTCAAACAGTCGACATGGGCGAGGGTCAACGACACCTTCGTGGTAGCTGTCTGCACAAACTGCTGGAACTTCCTCGAACTGAGGCGGGTCGGCGACCTAGAAAGCCTCCTGAAGTGCCCAGTCTGCGAGAAGGAGGCAATCGGTCTTTCGACGGATTCCTACGAGAACGTCTTCTCGCTTGCGATGAAAACTCGGAGCCGGGCGGACATGAGGGGGAAGAAGTTGAGGCTCGTCGAAGCTGTAAGGAAGTCGGCGGAACTGAGGAAGGAGTATGGGCACCCGGCCGACATGCTAATCGCAGGGAGGGGAATCAGGCTCGCGGAAGCGGCCACTCTCGCGGCAAAGATGAGGAAGGAAGGGACTGACCTGGTCGAGCTAATAATCGAGGGCGAGAGGGAGGCACTTAGGCGTCGCTACTTCTTGGGGGCTTCCTGAGCGCGAGACAGAATCATGGTCATCAGAGTCTTCTCGTCCACTTCGGCTCGTGTCCTCCAGCCGACGTGCAGCATCGTCCTGTCATCCTGTTCGAGGTAACCCCTCTTCAGGTACCTGTCCAGAGAGTATTCCACCCTCCATTTCGGGAACTTTTCGCGGAGAAACTGCTCCGCCTCCCTTCGCGCGGCCCTTCCTTGCTTGGAATTGATGAAGGCGATGGTTGCGGCGAGGACCGCCAAGTCGTCGATCCTGATGCCTGACGTCTCGGCCTCGCTCACCGTGGGCGGCTCCCTGAACCTGAGGAGGAACCGGGACGAGTCGTCGGTTCCGTCGGCCCCCTTCACCTCGAAGACTTCCAGCCCGAGGGCGGACACGTCTTCAGAGAGGACCTCGACTATTTTCCTGTAGTCCCTGCCGAGGTGCCTCTTCATCTCCCAGCCCTTGACGCCGGGGTTTCTTCCTCGCTGCAGCACCAGCACCTGGAAGGCCTTCCTGACCTTCCTTTCGAGGAGAGCCCTGTCTGCCGACTCCATCAGTTTCCACCCACTATCGAGATGGCCACGGATTTGGACGGGCCCTTCGCCTTCTCGCTCAAGGCCGTCGTCCAGACCCTCCCTATCAGAGGCTCGGTCCTCAGCGAGGCTCTCCCCTCACTGATTAGGAAGGCCAGAAGGTAGGCCCTTAGCACCCTGGTCTCGAAGCGGGGCGACTGAATGAACTCCATGTAGTCGACCCACTCCCCGTTCGACTTCTGGAGGAGTTCGTCGTGCAGGTCCTTCAACCTGTTCTCGAACTGGTCCTGGGTGAAGACCCCTAGCGAGATGAGCTCCTCGTAGTCTACAGCACCTGGCTTGACACCATAGTTGCTGAACTCATCCCTGAAGCGCTCTGCCATGGGCAAGAGGTCGCGCCAGTAGACGAATGCCCTCTCCAGGCCCTTCGGCGAAATCTGGTCGACCTGTGCGACAGGGTGCCAGCTCTTGACGAAGGCCTCAATCAGCACCTCCTTCGGAAGGAGCTTCACCTTGAGCTGAATCAGAAGAGGGTCGATGTACAGCGACGAAGCCCTGTGCTTCAGCCACTCGTCCTGAAGCTTCACGATTTGGGCGAGCTCTAGCAGAGCCTCCGAGTCGACGAGAAGCTCGTCGAGGAACCGCCACTCCGGCAGCCTGCTCTTCAACAGGAGAATCTTCTCCTTTATGTCGACGTCGAAGGGGTTCGCGCTGCTAGTTTCGACTGCGCGGCAGAGTTCGATGACTCGTAGCAAATCCTCGAGCTTCTTCTCTTCCACTCTACTTCAGCTCCTTCACTTCGGAAGCCCCGTGGACCGCTTGGACGGTGATGACATGGGCGCTCTTGTCAAAGACGGTGAGGATTGAAGGAGTGATCACCAGGTACTGGGACGCTTCGCGTTGCTTCATCTGCGAGAGGATCATCTTGAACATCGCTTCCCTGTTCTTGGGGTCCATGTGAATGTCGAACTCGTCCATTGCCCTCATCGGGGAGACTATCCTCCCCTGAAGGGAGAGTATGAAGGCCATCAGTGCGACCGAACGCTCGCCGCCACTCTGGGTGAAGGGGTCAAGAGTCGTAGGCGACCCGCCTTGGAACCCTACGTAGAGCGCGATGCCTGCGTCCTCGATGTCGGCACCTTCCTCGAACTTGATGAAACCACTCGCGTTGGCCGCAGAGAGGACGGCCTGGTAGGCGGGGTCGGCGGATTCCACGAGGTTCTCCATCGCCTCCCTCCAGACCTTCTTCCTCGATTCCAGCTCGACGAGCATTGCCTTCTTGTTCTCTTGAAGCAGGGCGAGCTTGATCTTGAGCTCCTCGATGTTCCCGGAGTAATCATTGTATATCTTCTCCGCCTCGTCAGGCACGTCCTGCATCTTCTGGATGTGGGCCGAGACGAGCTTGAGCTCCTCTGAGACCTCATAGGGCTGGCGTAGAGTCTCGACCCTGGGACCCGCGTTAGCGAGCTCGGGCGCCATCCTGTCCAGCTCCGTCTTGAACTCCCTAGAACTCCTTTCCAAGTCGTGAAGGTCCGACTCCGTCACCTTGATTCTGTATGAAAGGACCTCGGATTTCACCCGGAATGAGATGTGACTCTCCATCGTCCTCCTGATCAAATCCTCGGTCCTGCTGATTTCAGGTTGAAGCGAAGAGACCTCCCTGTCAAGCTCCGTCCTTCGCCTCTGTGCGTCCGCTTCGGCGGAGGCGCCCTTACCCGTGATGTAATCGGCGAGCTCCTTCAACCGCTTGGTCTTCTTGTCCGTGCCCTGGGACAGCAGCTCGTCTATCGTGTTCGAGAGCCCGGCAAGGTCCTCCTTGAGGCTCTGGAATGCGCTCCTTGCAGATTCATCCTTTGCCTTTTCGGCCTCCGCCCTGACCAGCGCGTAGTAGAACTTCCTGAGCTCGACCTGCTTGTCCAGAAGGGTCTGGTGAGTCTGGTCCGCGTCAGCCGCCACCTCCAGCTGTTGAGACTTCAAGTCCTCCAGCGCCCTCGTCTTCGCCGTAATCTTCTCCTCGACCGATTGGAGGGACTTGCTCAGCTTCGCCTCTGTGCTCCAGAGGAGCTCCTTGCCCAGGAGATCTCGATGTTCAATCAGCCTCCTCTTCTCCTGGTACCTGTCGTAGACCTGCTTCCAGTACTCGAGCGCCTGGTTCGCGTTGTCGATGAGCTGCAACAACGAGCTCTCCTCCCCTATGAGCCCACCTAGCTCCTGCTCTGCGAGGAGGATTCTCTGTCTGAACTCCGCGAAGCCGACGGCCTCCTCGACCATCTTCAACCTCTCCTGCGGTGTCACAGCGCCGAGCTCCTCGATCATGCCCTGATGCATGATGATGAGCAGGTTGTCTGGGTTGATTCCGAACTCCTTCAGGAGCCTGACGACCTCGCTCTTGTCTATCTCCTTGTAGTCCGCCTCGAACCAGTACGAGCCATCCCGCCGCAGATACCTGCTGAGCATGAACGTGTCAGACTTCGAATAAGGGATAGGACGCCTGCCGTGTTTTGCCGAGTTGTCGAAAACGAGCGAGACTCTTGCGATGTCTTTTCCCCGCCTGATCAGGTCTGAAAGCTTGCGGGAGCGCTCGGTGTATGCCTGGCCGAGGGCGACCGAAATCGCGAGAAGAACGGAGGACTTCCCCGCCCCGTTCGGGCCGACTATCAGGTTGAGGCCTTCCCTTAACGGAATCCTCGCGTATTCGTAGCTCATGAAGTTCTCAAGGATGATTTCCTTGACGGTCGTCAGAGGAACTGGAGCCTCTTTCGAGAGCTCCTCGGTGCGTTTGGACAAGATTCGGACTGCACAGACGCGGGAGGCATTTAGAGGTTGCGCGCGTGAGCGGGGTCTGGCGACACTTTCGGCCGACTCTCCCCCGCAAGGGCTTAAATGAACGGAAAGGGTCGAGGACGACCGTTGAATCAAGGGTCCCTCGATGCCCTTGCTCCTCAGGTGAGAGACTTGCTCGCTGAGAGCGGCATCACCGAACCAACTCCTCCCCAGACCCAGGCATGGCCACTGATTGCCCGCGGAGAGAATGTACTCATCATTGCCCCGACAGGGTCCGGGAAGACCGAGGCGGCGCTGCTCCCACTGCTCGGACGGCTCGTGACAGACGGGCACCGTGAGGGGATCTCCCTGCTGTACATCACCCCGATGCGCGCGCTGAACAGGGACATGCTGAAGCGATTGCAGATCTGGTGCGGAAGGCTGGGCCTGACCGTGGATATCAGGCACGGGGACACCACCCAGTCGCAGCGTTCGAGGCAGTCCACCCACCCGCCCGATGTGCTGGTGACCACTCCTGAGACCCTGCAGGCCATCCTACCGGGGCGAAGGATGCGGGAGAACCTTTCGCACATGAAGGCCGTGGTGGTGGACGAGCTGCACAACCTCGTGGAGAGCAAGCGGGGGGTCCAGCTCTGCGTCGGTCTTCAGAGGCTCAGGAAGGTGGCACCGGGCTACCAGCTGGTCGCGCTGTCAGCCACTGTCGGGACGCCCGATGTCGCTGCGAGGTTCCTTTTCGGCGAAGGGAGGCGAACGTTGGTCAAGGCAGAGACGCCCAAGGAGTTCGCCTACGAAATCGAGTATCCGGTGCCCGACGCATCGAACCAGTCGGCCGCTCGGGAGACGTACTCCGCGCCCGATCTGGCGGCTAGGCTTACGAGAATCAACGATCTGATCGAGAAGCACGCCTCGACCCTGATCTTCGTGAACAGCAGGACGGTGGCGGAGATGCTGGGCGAGAAGCTGGCGAGGCTGAGGAAAGACGTCGGAGTCCATCACGGTTCGCTTCCGAGGGAGGAAAGGGAGAGGGTCGAGCAGGCGTTCAAGGCGGGCCAGCTGAAGGCGCTGGTCTGTATTCCCGAAGCTGAGCTCATTGTCACTTCCAGAGGCGTAAAGCAAGCCAAGAACGTGAAAGATGGAGATGAGATCCTCTCCTACGACATCCAGGCGATGAAAACGGCATTCAAACCTGTCGTCCGCAAGTACGAAAGAGTTGCTGATGGATTCCTGCAGATAAAGCACGAACTTGGGACACTAAGAATCACGCCTAATCACCCTGTTCTATGTTTGGGGCCAGCAGGTCTCGAATGGAAGCCCGCCGGGAGAATCCAAGCTGGAGATGCAATGGTGACCGTCGCGAGAATGCAAGGGAAGGATGTCCCAACCCATCAGCTTCTTGATTATCCGAACCTGTTCGTCAGGAATTCAGTGATAAGGACTCTTGGGTACGAAGCTCCGGGAAGGGCTCGTTCAAAGGTATCAAGATTCAATTCCCTGAAGCCAATAATGACAGAAAATGACCTTACCAAGCTGACTGAATTCAACACAACCCAAGCAAGGTACCATCTTCCGGCGTGGGTTGATGCTAGGCTAGGCTACCTTCTGGGATTTCTGAAGTCGGATGGCGACCGGCATATGCGTTTCTTCAATTCCGACCCATGCAAGCTTGCCAGAGTTGAAGCGCTGCTGTCAGAAATTTACAGTGGGACGCCTTACCGTGGCCCGAACAGTGATTCGGGTTTTCCATCCAGTAGGCCTCGGCTGGTGCTACAGGCCCAGTCCAAGCCACTTGCAAGCTTATTTGCTAACATGTGGAATATGCTGCCACTTCCGGATAATGTTGTGGCAGCAATTCTTGCGGCCTATCTGGATGGCGATGGATGTATTGTGGTCAGAGACGGTTCAAGGTTGGAACAGATTCAATTCACGACTTTCAATCCTGTTAATCGCGAGTACCTGCTTTACAGTTTGTTGGCCCTCGGTTTCAAGCCAAAACTATGGAAAACGAATGGTGTTTCGGGACTCGGGTACAGCATTAGCGTCGTGTACAACGACGAGAAGAGTAGATTCCTTGCTCTTGTCAAAGATTATTCTTTCAAGGCAGCTGGATTGCGAGTGCGGAACCTCGGTAACAAGCCGACGACCTACTACGGTCTGGGTAGTTACATCCGAGAGAGACGTAAGCGATTTGGTATGTCATCATATAGGCTTTGGAAGGAGATTGGGTATTCGACAAAATATGAAAACCAGAAACGTGGAATAACAAAGCAGCTGCTAGCCAGACTTAACGAGTATCTTCACTCCCCTCTCATCGACGGTTTGATTCTTGGTAAGTTTGGCATAGCGCAAGTACGTGCTGTAAGCTCAGTGAAAGCGGAGACCAACGTCGTGAATTTTGAGGTTGAAGGTACTCAAAATTATGCTGTTACTGGAGTCGTGACTCATAACTGCACCAGCACCATGGAGCTCGGGATCGACATCGGGTCAGTCGACCTGGTGGTGCAGTATATGTCCCCGAGACAGGTGACATCGCTGGTCCAGCGAGTCGGGAGGAGCGGGCACAGCCTCGGCAGGGTATCCAAGGGCGTCTTGGTGACCGTCTCTGCCGACGATATCCTCGAGTCATCTGCCTGCATCCTGTCAGCAGGACGCGGAAGAATCGAGCCCACGAGGCCCTATGCCAATTCCCTCGATGTCCTCGCCCACCAGGTGGCAGGATATCTGATGGATTTCGAGACGATGGAGTCCGACCGGATGTTGGAGGAGGTGAGGAAGGCTGCGCCCTTCAGAGACCTCCAGGAGGAGACCTTCAACCGCACCGTGAGCTACCTGTCAGAGCTCAGGAAGGTGAGGTTCGACGGCAAGACGCTTTCGAGGACGAGGTTGACGAGAGAATACTACTTCGAGAACCTGTCGATGATTCCGGACGAAACCAGATACCTCGTCGTCGACGTGTCGACGAACGAGACCGTCGGGATACTGGGAGAGGAGTTCGTCATTCTGAAGGCGAAGGTGGGAGTCCACTTCATCTGCAAGGGAAAGGTGTGGCAGATAGAACAGGTTGCGGACGACAGGAAGATCTACGTCACGCCAGTGGAAGACCCCCTGGCCGCGGTCGCGACGTGGGATGGGGAGATGCTGCCCATACCCTTCGAGCTGGCTCTCGAGACTGGGCGGCTCAGGAGGTCCGTTTCCGAGGCACTTGATAGGGGCGAGCAGGCGGTCGAGGAGGCGCTCAAGGAGATCCCTGGCAGCGCCGCAGCGAGGGCGCTTGTGGTTGACGAAATCGCTGAACAAAAGAAGATTGGGGCTGCGGTCCCGTCCGACAAGCTCGTGCTCTTCGAGGGGTTCGGGAAGTACCTAGTATTGCATCTATGCTTTGGGGAGTCGGTGAACAGGACCTTCGCGCAAGTCTTCGAGGAGCTCCTTTCCAGGAGGGGGTTGGTGAGAGTCTGGTGGCTGGATGGGTACAGAATTCTGATGGAACTCACCACCGACACGGAGGAGCTAGACCTGAAGGCCCTGTCGAAAGAACTGATGGGCCTCTCGCCGGAGGAGCTCGAGAGGGCCTACGCGGTGGCGGTCCAGAGGAACTTTCCCTTCCCGACTCGCGTCAAGCATGTGGCCGAAAGGTTTGGAGCCCTCAAACGCGGAAAGCTGATCGCCCACCCCAACCTGTGCTCCCTCCCCGCCCGGTTCGAGAAGACCCCGATTTTCGAGGAGGCTCTTCAGGAAACGGGCAGGGATCTCATTGACATGGAAAGGAGCAAGAAGATCCTGGCTCTCATCGCTGGAGGCGAGATAACCGTAGAGACCTTCCGGGCCGGGGACAGGCCGACCCCGATAGCCTATGGTCTGTTGTACAGGTACCTTGAGGTCCCGGAGGCGGTCGCTCCGGATTCGCTTGGGAGATCGTCCTATCAGCGCATGAAGGCGAGCATCTTCGGGACCGACGTCAGCCTGGTCTGCATGAAGTGCGGGACCGACCAGGGCGCGGTGACAGTCGGCGATCTGCAGGATGAGCCGAAGTGTGTCTCGTGCGAATCAGGGCTGCTGGCGCCTTGCTACTGGGGCACAGCCAAGATTATCGGTCTTCTTGAGAAGAGAGGGACCAAGGCGAAGCTCAACGAAGAGGAGAGGGCCGAGCTGTCCAAGGCGAGGAGAGCGGCCGACCTTGTCCTGTCGTACGGGAAGAGGGCGGTGGTGGCCCAGACTGTCTACGGCATTGGCCCTCAAACGGCCTCCAGAATCCTGGCCCAGATGCATGATGACGAGGAGGTGTTCTACGGGGAGCTCTTGGAGGCCAAAATCAGGTTCGTGACGACCCGGCAGTTCTGGGGCAACTGAAAGTCCATTAAAGGGCGCGGACGGGGCAGACTCGAGTTGGTTCTGGCTGGTAAGGTCTTCCTGGTAAGGGAGAACTTCGACATGGACGTGCTCGCGGAGAAGTTGAAGGCGTTCAGAGTCGAGACGGAGAGCACAGTGGAAGACCAGGAGTTCAAGCTACTATCGGAGATCACTGACCTGACGGCAGGGAAGGGGACGCTTGAAGGAACGTTTTCCTTCGATACGGTCTTCGTAGTGAGGCATAGAGAAAAGGCGGTCCCTGTCCCGAGGACCTACGAGGCCCCGTTCTCCTTCAACCTCTACAAGGACAGACTCTTCCTGATTGTGTACGACAAGAAGAACAGGGCAAACAACATCGCGAATGAAGTGAGCAAGGCCGTCTTCCTGAGCCTGGGGCAGATCGTCGAGGCCAGAATCGACCCTGAGACCCTGCGGAAGTTCCATGAGAAGAATTTCGAAGATACGAAGATCATCTTCTTCGACGATATGGACCTGCCGAGCATCAACAAGCTATCGCTCTACGGAGCGAGCCTCGGAAACACAACGCTCTATTCGGATTATCTCACTCACGGCAAGCTGTGGTACATCGTGTTGAAGAGCTCGAAGACAGGCTACGTGATGGGGGTGACCAGGAACTGCGTCGTCACGGGCTTCAGCAAGATGGACATGTCCGAATTCAGCTCTTTCATCAGGGGAGAGATACTCCCGCTGATCGCTTAGCTTGCTGAAGATAGTACCCGGCGACGCCGCTCTCATCTTCACGAGCCCCAGCCAGAGCACCCTCCTCATTTCCGACCTTCACCTGGGGCTCGAGAAGGAGATGGCGAAGAAGGGATTCAGCCTCCCCGCATATTCGATAAAGATGGTCGGGAGGATCCGTGACCTGACAGAGAAATACCACGCGACGAGCCTGGCGGTCCTGGGCGACGTCAAGCACACCGTGGGAAAGGTCGAGGACATCGACTGGGGGGTCGTTCCGTGGTTCTTCGACACGATGCTGGATCTCTTTGAGGCCGTAGATGTGGTGCCGGGCAATCACGACGGGAACCTCAGGACCGTGCTGCCTCCCCGGGTGAAGCTTCACCCCTCACAGGGGACGGTAATCGGACAGGGGCGCGGAAGAGTCGGGCTGGCCCACGGTCATGCCTGGCCCTCCGAGGAGGCGATTGCCACGAGGAACCTCGTGATCGGTCACTCCCACTTCACGTACGAGATGAAGGACGCGCTTGGGTCGAGGACCAGGGAGTCTGTCTGGGTCTCGGCAACCTATGACGTTCCCCAGCTGATGGTAGGGGCGGGGTACCGCTCGGGGGTAAAGGGGAAGGGAAAGCTGACGGTGATGCCCCCGTTCAACAGGATGGTGGGAGGGCAGCCTATCAACAGGAGCAAATCGTTTCAGTTCGGACCAGTGCTTTCATCCAGGTCGGTCAGCCTCGAAGAGGCGGACATATTCCTGATGGACGGTACGAGGGTGACCTAGATGGTACTAGGTAGGCTGGGAAGGACCGCCGATGGCGGACCTCAACAGACGTTCCAGAGATGGCTCACCGACCGCGCCAATGACGGCGTCCATCGGTTGACCGCCTCTGAAGACCATGAAGGTGGGGATCGACAAGACCTGGTAGCGCGATGAGATGCTGATCTCCTCGTCGACATTGACCTTCCCGAAGACTACCCTATCGGAGTACTTGGCAGCTAACCTTTCGACCACTGGGTCCATGACCCTGCATGGACCGCACCAAGTCGCCCAGAAATCCACGAATAGCGGTTTGCCTCCCGAGCTGAGTTCATCGAAGTTCGCCTCGGTGAGCTTCACGGTCAAGCCCTGATGTTCTGTTCTTGTTGGCATCATTCTGAATCACTTCGTCCATCGAGCGGAGATGCATATTTAAGATTGTGAGGGTCTCCAAATTCTTCCGCGGCAGAAATGAAGGTCATCCAAGCTCTTAGTGGGAAACTGTACGCCACCGAGCCTTCAGCCGGACAGCTCAGACGGGCTTCAGTCGCTGTTACTTTCGATGACCCTGAATCGCCCAGCGTGCTCTTGATCAAGAGAGCGGACCTAGTAGGCGATCCGTGGTCAGGGCAGGTTGCGTTCCCAGGCGGGAAGGCCCAGGAGGGAGACGGTACACTGAAGGAGACCGCAATCAGAGAGACTCGCGAGGAAGCGGGCATCGACCTAGGACAGGATGCAGATTTCCTGGGCTATTTCATGCCGTTCAGGACTCACACAGGCACCTTGGACGTCTTCCCTGCCGTCTTTCTGCTCAAGAGGAAGGTCGAAGTGCGCCCAAACAAGGAGGTCTCGTCTTATCGATGGGTGAAGCTGGAGAACCTGACGGCTGAACAAGCAAAGTCTTCCCACCAGGTCGACGCGAACGGCCAGCCCAGGGAAGTGCCTGCCCTGCTTGTGGACGGCTACGTAATCTGGGGACTCACCCACCGAATCATCTCTTCCTTGCTTGGTTGAACTAGCCGCTCGTTGCTCTGCATCGGAACAGGAGTTAGCCCGAATCCAGACGCTTCCTTGTCGCCTTCAGCGCAGGCGGGTCGCTCCTCGTCTAGAGCCAAGTGATACTCAGTTTGATGATCCCGCTGCCCATGGTGCCTCTGCTCTACTACACTGACAGAAAGAAGTTCATGAGAGAATTCGTCAACCATTGGGTTACGACGATCATCGCATTGGTCCTTGCTGGCGCGACAATCTCGCTAAACTTCTATCTTCTACTGACACTATAGAGCGTCCCCGCGGGCCTTCCTGAGCCCGTTTACCTCGCTCAGCTCGAAGGGGAAGACTATCCATTCCTCGGTCGTCTCGAGGAAGTAGTCAGGGTGGGTCTTGCTCCAGGGCTTCTTGAATAGGACGGCTGTCTCGACGACCTTGGCGCCCTTCTCGATCAGGAACCCCTTCACTCCAATCATGGTATCGCCCTGATCGACCAGGTCATCGACTAGGAGGACGCGCATCCCCTTGACGTCCTCTATGAGCGTCGAGAGTATCCTGATTGAGCCTCTCCTGGCGATACCGCTGTAGGACTTCACGGTGATCGTGTCAATCTTGACGCCCAGGCGGTCCGACACCACCATGGCCACAGGTATGCCTCCCCTTGCAACCCCAATCACCAGGTCGAAGGCCTTCCCTGACAGGCGAACCCTCTCTGCCAGAGCTTCGGTCAGGTCGCCGTACTCAGCCCAGCCGATGTACCTGAAATCGGTCATTTGGATGGGAGAACGGTCGGAAGTCTAGATAACTCTTCGACGCGAGACTTTCGAAGAGAGGTTGAAACGAGTGGGCCGGGGCGGATTCGACCAGTTCACTGTACAAGTCCAGGCCCAAACTGCTTCGCCAGAGTTGTGCCCTAGCCGGACCTTGACAGTTCAAAGTCAGATTAAGACCTTACTTTACCTGTGAATCCCGAACAAACTCAGGCCGGACTCCGCCGTTTTCAGCCCGTCCGCGACTGGCGCTTAGCCGGGCTCTCCTCGAAGGCGCCTACGTCTCTGTAGTATCCTTCCACTCGCCCGACGGCGTCCGGGCTCATCAGCTTCTCATCATTGCCCAATAGTTTCCCTGAGAACTCGTCAATACTCCCAATCTTCCTTGGGCTTTCTCATCTTGTGCCAGACTGAAGACAAGAGACCGCCCAACCTTTCCAGGACGGAAATGAACTGCGCACTGAACTCTATGAAGATTGCTATGAAGGGATAGACGACTGGGAACCACGCCGGTATCAGCCAGTCGAGCCCCAGGACGTTGTATTGATGGATGATGAAGAATACGAAGGTCGTGAGCGCGATGACGAACAGCTTGGAAAGTGTCTGGGACCTCTCGCTGGCTGCCAACTGTCAGCGCCCCCAGCGTGCAGGAAATGTCTGAGGGCAGCAAACATGGCGATACAAGCGAGCACTTTGCGAGGATGGCTTCTGTATAAAGGGTGACACTCACCAGTGATGAGTGGACTGTCGGATTAAAGCAGTAGCTTACCGCAGATTGAGAACAGATTCGAGACTGAGGGTCCAAGCGACCGGAATTCATGCCGAGAACATGCGCAGGATTGATATTCAGGGCTGTGCAGAAGACCCATCTTCGATATGAAAGGCTCGGTTCTGTTCGTGTGCGTTGAGAACGCGGGCAGGAGCCAGATGGCGGAGGCGTTCGCGAACAGGCACGGAGTGAAGGCCTCGAGCGCCGGCACGGTCCCTTCTTCGAAGGTCAATCCCGTCGTCGTCGAGGCCATGAAGGAGAAGGGAATTGACCTCTCGTCCAACAGTCCCAAGATGCTGACGATCGACATGATCAACCAGGCGAGCCTCGTCGTGACCATGGGCTGCTCGGTCGAAGAGGTGTGCCCGAGGCCGATGCTCGCCAAGATGCAGAAGAAGCTCTTGGACTGGGACCTCCCCGACACCAAGGGGAAGCCGATCGCAGACGTGCGGATGGTCAGGGACGAGATCGAGAAGCGGGTTGTGGGGCTATCAGAGAGCTTGCAGTAGGCTTCTTCGCCCTGATGTGCGAGCTGAAGTAGCTGAACGGGTACTCTCCGATGTTCGAGTCCGACACGTGTTCGATCCGCACATCCTGGAACCCGGCACTCTTGAGCAACCTCTCGTAGTCGGAATCGGTTAGGGCCCCTGCGATGCAGGCCGACCAGGAGTCCATGTCCTTTCTCGCGCTGTCGGGAATCTCCTTTGGAAGGGTGACGTCGGCGACCGCGAACGCTCCGCCTTCCTTCAGCACGCGGAACGACTCCCGAAAGACGGCCGGCTTGTCGGGCGAGAGGTTGATCACGCAGTTCGATATGATGTAGTCCACGCTGTCCGACTCGACCGGCAGGTGCTCGATCTCTCCGAGCCTGAACTCCGCGTTCGCGTACTTGTCTCCGTACTTCGACTTCGTCTCCCTCGCTCTCCAGACCATCTCGGGCGTTGCGTCCACGCCTATCGCTCTCCCCTTCTCGCCGACGAGCTGGGAAGCCCTGAAGATGTCTATTCCGCCGCCGCTTCCGAGGTCGAGCACCACGTCGCCTTCCTTTGGGCTTACGAGGAGCAGAGGAGAGCCGCATCCTGCGTTGACCGAAGAGGCTTCGATCGGGACGCCCTCGCCCGACGAGGGCTGGCCCGAATCGTCACAGCAATCATCTTCATTGCAGCACTTCGAGCCGGAGGAGGTCGCCATATTGGCGTATCTCTCTTTGACAGCCTTCCTGATCTCCGACTCGGACATACTCCCGCAGTTGGTCTCCTGCTATTTATTGACTGAGCCGACACCATGTCGTAAGGTCGGATTGGAGCTGCAGTCTGCCGTAGATCGAGAACGGATTCGTGCCGGGGTCCGTCCGTTCGCCGCTACCCTTGCGCCTGGGCGGGGATGTTGACCATCCAGTGGACGCCGAACCTGTCGGTCAGCATGCCGAAGGTGTCCCCCCAGAATTGCCTGGCGAGGGGCATGTCGACCTTGCCGCCCTGCGCGAGCCCGTTGAACACTCTGGTCAGTTCGCTGCTGTCCCGACCGGTGATGCTCATGTGGATGTTGTCGCCGAACATCGTCCGCCGGCTCGGATGCGTATCGCTGGCCATGAACAGGAGCGCGTCGCTCTTCAAGACCGCGTGGACGACGAGATCCCTCTCCTGAGGAGTCTCGGCCATCTTCGCTTCGCCGAACGTTTGCATCTTGAGTTCTCCTCCCAGAATTGACTGGTAGTACCTCATGGCTTCGGCGGCGCTGCCATTGAAGTTCAGGTACGGCGTAAGAGTGGGTCCCGTTGCTTCCATGGAATCTCCAACCCGCGCATCCTATTAGACATTCGGGCGCTTTCGGAGTCAGGGATGACGCACTTTAGAGGCGCGGCCAGAGGGGGCGGGCCTGATTGATCAAGATCCAGAAGTCCGTCTACGACAGGCCCGAGCCATCTGACGGGAAGAGGATCCTGGTGATGACCATGTGGCCCAGGGGCATCTCCAAGGAGAAGGTGGACCTCTGGATGAAGGACCTTGGAACGCCGAGGGAGCTCATACGCGAGTGGAAGGGCGGGAAGATCTCCTGGGACGGGTACACGGCCAGGTACGGGGAGAGCCTGGATGGGAAGGAGGAGTCGCTCAGGAGGCTGGCCGAGGAGTCGAGGAAGGGGACGGTCACCCTCCTCTGCACGGAGAAGGACCCAAACCGCTGCCACAGGTCCCTCCTGAAGAGCGCGATAGAGCGGCTGCAGTAGGTAGCGCTGACGACAGTCCGCCGCCACTTACGAGAGTGACGGGCGACTATCAACCTACCCAACGTGACCTCCGACTAAGACACCGAGCCGGGAGACCGAGTCGGAAGCGCATCAGGTTCACGAGGCCCCGTCCAGGGGAATGTTGAATAGACCTCGGCTGAGGACGCCCCCGAACCGGACGCGCTCGAGATGACAAGCAACCCTGCCAAGAAGGTGGACCTCAGGAAACAGCTGAAGTACCTGTACAGTCCATCTGCCTCAGAACCTCAGACTGTCGATGTTCCGCGCTTCAACTTCATCTTGATCGACGGCAAGGGAGATCCCAACGGGGCGGGCTTCAGCGACGCCATCAACGCGCTCTACAGCCTTTCCTACACCCTCAAGTTCGCGGTAAAGAAGGAGAAGGCGATCGACTACCCCGTAATGGCGCTCGAGGCTTTGTGGTGGACCGATTCGGGCCGTTTTGACATGGCTGACAGGGATCGGTGGAATTGGACCGCGATGATGATGCAGCCGAAGCTCGTCACGCCCGCGCTCTACAGGAGAGCGGTGGAGGAGGTCAGAAAGAAGAAGGAAATCAAGGCGCTCGGGGTCGCGAGGTTGGAGGCGTTCCACGAGGGCCTCTCGGCCCAGATAATGCACGTCGGGCCGTACTCGGCCGAGGGTCCGACGATCGAGAGACTCCACGGCTACATCAAGAAGAGCGGAGGGCGGCCCAAGGGGGAGCACCACGAGATCTACCTGGGAGACCCCAGGCGAGCGGCGCCGTCGAAGCTCCAAACGATAGTGAGACAGCCCTTCGAGAAGTCAGCTTGACCAACCCCCATCGCAACCGGCTTCCTGTGGGAATGCAACCAACTGATCCTGACTAATCTTGAAACGTGCCGCTGGTTGGACTCATACGACCCACGTCGGATTTGAGCTTACCTGTGTAGGTTCAAATCCTACTTGGTTACCAAATAGGTAACCAAACCCTTATAATGAAGGTTACCAAATAGGTAACCATGACGCAACCGATACCAAGCTATGCGCAAGAAGCCTACGCCATATTATACAACAAGTTCGCTAATGGCATCTTCCATTCGAATTACTTGGGTTGGTACATTTCAAACGACATGGTGAAGAAGACATTGCACGAATTGGAGACGTCTGGATGGGTCAAGCGAGTCGGAAGGGGCGTGTACACCTGCGTTAGCGCAGAAGACGTCTTCAAGTCATTGGTCGCCTTCAAGGTGCCAGATTTGTTACAAAACTCAGGCAGGAACTTCGTCTATGCTGATGCTAGCGCAGCGGAGATCTGGACCGACTTCAGCTATATGCAGCGAGGCTGGGAACACTCGCCATACTACATCAATGTGTTGCGCAACGATTTGTCTCATTGGGTTGATTACTTCAGGAAATACAAAGTCAACGTCTTTGTGAACCGTCCAGAAACATCATTGGGTGAGTTCGTGGTGGTGAAACCCCAGACTTCATTGAATTCCGTATTGCACAACAACTTCCCCGTAGAACCTTTGGAAGAGGTCGTCAGGTTCTGTGAGCAACACGTCAACAGTTTCGAGTATCACTTGGCATACTTGCGTGCCAAATTCAACATCACGACGACGGCAGCCATCGACCCGCGAGTTTCCGAAGAAGCGGCGAAAGCAATATGATTGCGGAGAGAAGAGAACGAACTGTTCTCGAGACCATTAGTCACCTACCAGCGAGTGGTTTTGTGCTGATCGGTGGATATGCTGTAAACGCCTACGTGCCACCCAGGTTCTCCGGTGACTGCGACTTGGTAGTGCTTTCAGGCATGACTGCAATTGAGGAGCTCCTACTCAGAAACCAGTTTGTCAGAAAGGAAGAGGGCGAAGCTCCCTACGGCGTTGGTACCTATCTTCGATACTGGAAAGAAGAAGAGAAAGCGGGTTTTGACTTGCTCCAGGGTTCCGTCTTGGACAACAGGACGGGCATCCTCTTCGAATCCGCGCTGTTCGAGAAGTACTCTGCTGAAAGGGTCACGAACGGCAAGATGGATGTGCGAATAATCAAGCTGAGAGTCGTCGATCCAGAGCTGTTGTTCGCGATGAAATTCGTTCCTGTCCGAAGAGCGGACGTCAGGGACATGTTCATGCTTTCAGGAAAGGACTTGAATTGGGACTTGGTGATTGAACACATCGCAAACAAGTGCGGAAGAGTGATAATCGAAGCGAGTCTGGACCGGATAAAGAGCATAGTAGAAGCGACGGGCTATCGGGACGACATTAACTCAACCTTCGGGAGAATTCCTAACAACAGATACGATCTGTGTCAGAGAAGGCTGAACGAGTTTCTCAGTCGCCTGAAAAACGGGCTAACGCGGAGCTCTTAGGGCGCACAGAAGCGCGCGCCAGTCGCGCAGACAGCTAGAATCTAGCTAATACAGACGAACAGAATCCATTCTATGCTTATCTTGAATGGGCCGGGGCGGATTCGACCAGTTTACTGTACAAATCCAGGCCCAAACTACTTCCGCAGCGTGGCGCCTTGGCTGGGCTTAATCGGTGTACTGTGAGCGCCGCGCGTTAAAAGAAGCCCCCAGAACTCCGTCCCGCCTAGGGGTAGAGCCAACTCCTGAGCAGCCGACTCATGTATGGCATTACCAAGTAGGTCAGCAGCGTGACGAGGACAACGATGTAGAGAAAGGAGCTTGCCCATAGAGGAAAGGGGTCGAAGTACCCGCCAAAAATGAGGTTATCAATGAGATTGACGATGTAGGCTCCGGAGATCGTCACCAATGCCATCTTCCATTTTGGAGGTGCGACGATTGCCCCCACGTTCGGGAGGGCGAACCAGGTCTCCATCCCTGTCGCCTCGGCGTAGTACTGAGAAGCGTAGTTCTCGACTTCCTCTACCAGATTGAGCCTGGACGGGGATTTCTTCCAAGCATTGAGCGTAGCCTTGTTCTCGAATCGCCAGATGTTGTACCTGACGTAGGGGTCGCCTTCGTTGGGGACCAACGTCGTTGCCCCCTTGAAACCAGGGAAACCCCTGGCCACGGCGGTAATGCGCCTCAGCCAGTCTTCGTACTCCCTCTCGTGTCCGGGCTTGATTCTCCGGCTCACGACAAAGGTCGCTTCGTCGGTGTGGCTTTCCAAGACTCGTCGAGACCGGCCTCCGACTAGCGGATAATAAGGGAAGTTCGAAGAATCAAGATTCTATTGCGTAGTCACGCGTTCAACAGCCAGAGTTGCAGAGATAGCTAGAATCTAGCTAATACAGACTAACAGAATCCATTCTATGCTTATCAGGAATGGGCCGGGGCGGATTCGAACCGCCGACTTTCGCCGTGTAAGGGCTTGACGGGCTTGGCCTGACGTCCAAACCGAGCTAGACGACCGGCCCACCTCGCTCGCGATCCAGACCGCTAATAAGCGTTGGAGGCCCAGATGGATTGGAGAGCCGTGTATCCGCCATCTCTCGGCGAATCAGATTTAACCGACGGCCGTAGGCCAGGGTTGGCGCTAGTCGTGGGACCCAGACCTGTCAAGATAGTTGCCGTCCGAGCCAGAGAGATCCTCGACTCTCGGGGAAACCCGACCGTGGAGGCAGAGGTGATGACAACCTCAGCGGTCGGCAGAGCGAGCGTGCCTTCTGGCGCGTCGACGGGATCTCACGAGGCCCTTGAGCTCAGGGACGGGGACCCGAATCGGTTCCTCGGGAAAGGAGTCTCGAAGGCAGTCGCGAATGTGAACGGGGTAATCGGCCCCAAGCTGAAAGGAATGGACTGCCGCGACCAGAGAGCGATAGACGAAAAGATGATTGGACTGGATGGAACGCGGAACAAGGGTAAGCTAGGCGCCAACGCAATACTCGCGGTTTCTATGGCGGTTGCCAGGGCGGCAGCCAATTCCAACCATACCGGGCTCTTTGCCCAGCTCAGGCCTTCTGCAACGTACACCCTCCCAGTGCCGATGATGAACGTGATCAACGGGGGCGAGCACGCTGGGAATGAGCTTGCTGTCCAGGAGTTTCATGTGGAACCTGTGGGGGCGGACTCCTGTGCGGAGGCCATCAGGATGGGTGCCGAGGTCTACCAGTCGCTGAAGAAAGTCCTGACTGCCGAATATGGGAGGAGCGCCATCAACGTGGGGGACGAGGGAGGATTTGCCCCTCCGCTGAGCAGGACAAGTGACGCGCTAACTTCGCTCAGAAAGGCAATCAAGAAGACAGGATACGAAGAGGGAGAGGTGAGGCTCGGCATAGACGCCGCAGCATCGACGTTTTACGACGGCAAGAAGAGAATGTATGCCGTGGATGGACAGTCCATGAGCCCGGATGAGCTCGAGGACTTCTACGTATCACTGAGAGATGAGTACGGGCTGCTGACGATCGAGGACCCGTTCTCTGAGGACTCGTTCGATTCTTTCGTATCGATCACGAGGAGGCTCGGGAAGGAGACCAGGATAATCGGTGATGACCTTTACGTGACCGACGTCACTAGAATGAAGAAGGGGATCAGGATGCGAGCGACCAATTCCGTCCTGATCAAGCCAAATCAGATCGGAACGGTCTCCGAGACTGAAGATGCGATAGACCTCGCTGGAAAGGCAGAGTGGGACGTTGTCGTCTCGCACAGGTCGGGAGAGACTGACGACCCGTTCATAGCTCATCTTGCGACCGCCTTCGGTTCTGAGTTCATCAAGACGGGCGCGCCAGCCAGAGGGGAACGGGTGGCAAAGTACAATGAATTGATGAGGATTGAGGAACAGCTCGGTTCGAAGGCCCGGTACGCTGGCAATCAACTCGGTCAGTAGGCCAATGGATTTCTGAGCGCAGGGGGTGGGACTTCCGAGCGGCCCAAGCCCCCACCTAAGGGGCCCATCTCTTGGGCCACTATTCGGACCCACGAGTCCCGTTAGAGACACAGGCTTAGCAAGCTTGCGCGACTTGTCTGCGCCTTACCAGGCTGCCCGTGTGCGACTCTAGGCTACCCCTGCGCAAGTTCAGTCTGATTCGTGGCGGTTAAAAAAGCTGTGAGTGGCGGCGGGCCCCTCGGAGTTCACCATCACTCTCCGCCCCCTTTTCGCCGGACTGGGAATCCCCCACGTAGACGAGGCAGCGTGGCCACGTCACCATAGGGCTGCTCCCTCCCGGACCTCGCCCAGTTCGGCGATCAAGAGTCAGGACCTCTCCTTCGAGAGGACTGCTCCTCATGACCGCCCGCCTCGGCGTGAGTTCGTCTCCCCCGCCCAGCGCGGGTCGCGGGGAAGGTGGCTTTACCCGAAGGTTGCTGGCGCTGCATGAAGCCGGTTTCAGCCGAGCGGGGACGGCTAACCCCCGTTCCCTACCCACCGCCGACGCGGCGGAGGCTAGCCTGTGTAATTAATGTGCTGTTTTATTCTTGCCTTCATCCGGCAGACGTTGCAGAGACCCGACGATGACGGCCTTCCGCAGTCGGAGCAAGGGACCGATGCCTTCCTGCCGGCGTCCGCGTATCGCGAAATGACGTCCAGACTCGACCCGAGAAGCACGTTCTTGATACCTGGATGAGTGGCCTCCATCCGGTCGAGGTAGTCTCGGACCTCCGTCCTCAGACCCTCGTGCATGTAGGGGCAGCTGACGCTCTGGAAGGGGACCCCGGAATGGAAAGCGAAGAGGGCCACCTCCTCCTCATAGATTTCCATGAAGGGCTTGACTCTCCTGATCGCGAAGCTGTCATCGGCGTGGACCGGGTCGAGCCAGCCGAGCCGCGCCACGTCGCCGTGGAGCAGGTTCATTATGAACGTCTGGACGTAATCGTCGAGGTTGTGGGCTGTAGCCACGACAGAAACCTTCGCCCTTTCGGCGGCCTCGTCTATCGCCCGGCGCCTGAAGACCCCGCAGAAGCTGCATGAAGAGACATCCCTCTCCTCTTTCCAGTTCAGCGCCTCATCCAAGGAGAACCCGAAGAGGTCCTTGTACGAGACAGTCAGGTGCTCCACGCCGAGCTGAGTGGCCGCGGACCTCGCGTGCTCCAGCGCCTCCTCGCGGTAGCCTGCCACTCCCTCGTCCACAGATATCGCTACGAGCTGGCTCCCGTGCCTGTCGCTAAGGCGATGAAGGACATCGAGCAGCGAGAGGCTGTCCTTTCCGCCCGAGACCGCGACTCCGACCCGCTCCCCGTGACGTATCATCCCGTACTTTGAAATGGTCTTTCGCGTCTTCTCCACTATGGACACACTGAAGCAATTGGAGCAGAGAGACTCGCCAGAGTATCTTCTAGTGTAGAAGACTTCCCCTCCGCACCTCGAGCAACCTTCCATGAATCTCGGTCGTCCAGCCCTCCGGCTGATATTAAGCGTGAACGCTTAAAGCGGCACCGAACTCGCTGAGTCTGGAAAGCGTTTGGAAGAGCACAGGAGGCTCGAATTCCATTACGGAATAGTAATGCTACGGACCCGAAGATTTCTGTCGGCCATGGATAGGCTGGGCAGGGCCAAGGTTTCTAGACCCGCTGGCTGGCTCTTTCTCTTCTTCATGCCCCTGGCATGCGGAATAGCCCTGTTCCTCTTCCTCAGCGAGGCAGGGATACTCCTCTCGCCAAGGGGTGCCGCAGTCGGCAGCTACGTGAGGTCCATCGGTCCGCTGGCGAACCTCGGCCTGCCGGGGATCAATCCGTATCTGCCAATCGTGGACGGATGGATAGCGCTCTTCGTCGCAATGGTCATTCATGAGGGAGCGCACGGCGTAATTGCGAGGAGCCGGGGGATCCCCGTCAAGTCCTCGGGCCTAATCTTCTTCCTAGTGGTTCCAATCGGCGCCTTTGTGGACGTGGACGAGAACGCGGTGAAGATTGCGAAGGCCTCCGATTCAGCGAGGTTTCTTGCAGCAGGCGCCGGAATCAATTTCGTGGTCGGGTTGGTCTGCTTGCTTCTACTGTTTGGACTCGTTTCGACGATGAAACCAACCAACAACCAAGGCTTGGGGGTGATTGTCATTCAGGGTTCACCTCTGAGCAACGCTGGAATCAAAACTTACGACTACATCACGGCAGTGAACGGAATCCCAATAGACAACACTTCCGCCATTTCCACAAGCTCCTGGTATGGAATCGGAGATGTCGTCAACGTGACAGCCTGGAGGGATGGCACAACGTTCTACCGCAACGTTACCATTGGAAGTCAGCTCTTTCAGAATACGACGTCAGGCCAGAATTTCACCCGCCCCCTCCTTGGATTGAGTACCCAGAGTCCTGGTGTGGGCGACCTGCAAGGTCTCGTCTCGACATACACAGGTTCGCTCCTGAAAACACCTTTCCTGTATCTCTGCATACCGACGCTTCCGAACTGCCAGCAACTGGCACCCTTCTCTGACACAATGTCAGGCTTCTACACCTCATACTACGGGTCGTCACTGACACCTATCGTCAACCTGCTCTACTGGCTCTTCTTCCTCAACTTCTGTCTGGCCATCTTCAACTCTCTTCCAATGTACCCGCTTGACGGCGGGCAGACATTCAGAGTCGGGGTCCAAGCGCTCGGCAGGGGCAAGCTCAGCGAGGCGAATCTGACAAGGATCACGCTAGGCGCGACCTTGGCCGTCTTGGCGCTGCTGCTCGGCGTAATCGTCGGCCCGTATCTCATCTAAGCTTTCTTGGCCCTTGATGTCGGTCGCTTTTCCGTTCTGTACTAGATGAACAGCCTCAGCCCGAAATGGGCGCATGGTTCAGCAGCTCGCTCCGCAGTTCACCTAACCGATGGCGCGGTCCTTAGGCTGTGAACTCGACTGTCATAGACTTGGCTGGGCTGGCCCGCGCTCCAGTCCTGTCTGTCGGCAACCTGCTGTGCTTCCCGCGGATCGAGAGGAGGCACGGTGGACCCGACCATAGGAGACGTCGTTCGTGGTGTCCTCGCGGAGTTCGTGCTCTCGGTCATCTTGAAACTCGGACCGCGTATCTCAGCAGAGCCACGATACCGCCGAAGGCCGAGATCTGTTTCCCGAATTCCATGGAAGAATCAGCGAGGTACACGGAACCACCTCTCCGTTCCACTTCGTTCAGTGTTCCGACCACTTCTTCTTCGTCAAGGCCTGCAGAGAAGACGTTGTCAGACACAGCACATACGTCCACTGCGCCGGCCATCGCTGCCTCGCTCACGCGCGGCAGGGAGTAGGCAACCTTGGGGTCACCTGTTGAGACTCTCTTGACGACCTCGGCGACCAACTGCTGAATCTCGATTAGAAGGGAGCCTCTCGCGACCCGCTGGAAGGCCGGGTCCTTGACGAGGGCGCGG
The DNA here is from genome assembly GCA_050011215.1 of Nitrososphaerales archaeon. GTDB lineage: Archaea > Thermoproteota > Nitrososphaeria > Nitrososphaerales > Gagatemarchaeaceae > UBA183. The sequence goes on along the minus strand of JBEKJM010000011.1, from coordinate 5,119 downwards.
ACACCGTCCGCGCCTGTGGTGTCCGGTCCTTCGACTGTCTGTACCGTCCTCGACTTCAGAGCTTCCTTGAGCCTGTTTGCAATCAGGTTCTTGAAGTTCCCTGGTCCTGATACGACGACCTCGTCACCTTCCCTGAGAGTCTGCGAGACCAGGTCCACGACTTTCGAGATGTAAGGGCCGGAGCTCTGTTCCTCAGACATCTTGCCACCGAGGCCGGATTCGATGGTGGCGATTACTGAGAGATGGGACCCGCTTAGCACGCCCACCCCTGCGTCGCGCCTATCGGCCGCGACGATGACGAACCTCTGTGAGAGACCTCTTGGAGGGCGAACAAGCCCTATCTCGACCGGGCTCCAATGGTCCTTGGTTATTGTCAACGCGCGGCCGGGAGTGAGAGTGACCGAGTGGGACCCTGTCTTGGTGACGCTTTCGTCGCTTGCCTCGACGATTGACCCTCTGACTCTGACCCTTTCTATGCTGCTGTCGAGATGGACTTCCTCCACCGATAGCGCGATCGTAGTCTTGACTCTTTCCCCCTTGTCAGGCCTTGAGAACTCTCCTTCGTTCTTCACGACCCTCGAGCTTCGGGTCACGATGACGTCTCCCTTTGAGATGAGTCGCCTGAGCGTCCAGAGATCCTCAGCGGACTCGATGATGAGGGAACAACGACCGTGCTTCTGGTTGAACTCGGTGACTATCAAAGGCCCGAGCTACTCTAGCCCGAGGTCCCTGAACGTTCCGATCCGTACGCCATCAGGGACGTTGTTCAGCTCGCCGGTCCTGTGGCCGATGATCCCCTTTACCCCCAACCTTGCGGCTGATTCCACGAGTCTCTGGGTGACTATGCCGTCGAAGATCAGGAATTGGGCGCCGTTCGAAGCCTCCATCTTCTGGACGAGTTCGCTTATCGGGAACCTCCCGACCTCCTGCAGCCCCTGATCGAGCAGAACGGCTTCCAAGGTTCCGTTCAGGTTCGGATAGAGTTCGCGGGCCTTCACGACGATCGGCTCGTCTGGCTCTTCTTGGACTTTCTCCGGGGCACGCTCCGCGGGCCCCTCCTTGCGGGACCCCATGGGGGCGGTCTCCAACCTCTCAGCCCTCAACATGTTGATGACGTCAATGGGCGTCAGGTCTTCGACTTCCTTGCCGGTCGGCGCCCTAATGACCTTCTCCACCCTGACGACCTGGGCCAGCTCCTTCTCGATCAAGTCGCCTCCCCTGTCGCCGTCCAGGACGGCAATCAGACGCTTCTTCTTCCCGAGCTCGATTATCGAGTCGGGAACGCTCGTGCCTTCAAGCGCGACGACGTTCTCAATCCCCGCTCTGAGGAAGAGCACGACGTCGGCCCTTCCCTCCACCAAGTAGACCAGTTCCGAGGAGAAGACACCGGGCCCGGCAGGAAGGTTCTCCAGGCCGTAGTTGATTACGCGGGCTCTCTTGGTTGACTCCGTGACATCCTTCAGGACGTTCTCGCCTTCGCTGGAGGTCTTAGAGCTCCAGTCCCTGACTATCAGCTTCGCTCTGTCGACAATCTGTTTCCTCTTGGTCGCCCTGACGTCCTCTATCGCGCCTAGGTTGAAACGGGCGCTGCAGGGGCCGACCTTGTCGACGCTCTCGACAGCGGCAGCTATCAGCGCGGCCGTTCCTATGTCCGTAGACATCGGCACTATCACCTCTCCCTTGGTCTTGTCATTCTTGGACTCGAGGTTGATCTCTATCCGCCCGACCTTCCAGCTCTTCTGGAGCTCGTTAAGGTTCATTTCTGGGCCGAAGAGTCCTTCGGTTTGACCGAAGATGGCGCCGATTACGTCGGCCCTTTCTACGACTCCGTCTACCTCAAACCTTAGTCTTACTAGATACTTTACTATACCTGAATCTGGCAATTCCATTCACTTCTATTTCGTTCATCTGTGTTCTAACTCGTGCTTAACGGGGTTAGCGTAAGTCGATTTCTTGACTGAAAACCCGAGAATATAAACCTCGTGGTTTTCGGCTCTCAAGTCTACAAATCTCCGCGCGAAGACCATTCCTTGCCACGTCGGGAGAGCTCGACCGTCAGCGCCGCAGGATGAAACGCCCAATTCATCCCGCTTCGAAGGTTTTCGACAAGAGAAAGGCAGGGGGCGACGACGCCGAAGCAAAGGGCCCGCCTGGTCGTCAGACTCCACGCAAGCGCCATGACGCCTACGAGAAGAAGGAACGAGGGGGACCTGACCGGAGGGAGGAATGGCATTTCGTTCAGTCCGACCGGCAGAGCGTCTCTGGAGTACACCCAGCAGGGTGAACCCGAACAATAAGTGCCCGGTCTCAGTTCGGGGAGTCTGCAAACCTGGAGAGGTTCTCGATGTGGAGGAAGACCCCTCTCGAAGCATGCTTGAGGCGTCGCCGTTCCGCTAATGAGGCAGAAATGCCCTCGTGTGTGAGCGCCTTCAGGCATCTCGAGGCCAAGGCCGCTCCTTCCTTGTCCAGGTCCGTGAGGATGACGACCTTCCTCGAGTCCTCGAAGGCCGCCGTTCCCCTCCTCCTCACGGCAGAGAGGGAGGCCAAGCGACCCCCGTATCCCAGCCTGCGGAGAGCTTTCTCATCTCGCTGGCCCTCGACCAAGATGGACCAGCCCTCCTCGGAAAGTTGGTTGAGGTCGTGCACGAAACCTGAGACAAAGGTCCCGAAGGCATCGATGATCTTTCGGCGTTTGTCAATCATCCTTCAATCGCTCTTGGTGTTGTTGCCCGTCTCTGACAAGCCCGGATCATGTCCCAGCTTCTAGCGGGGAGCGTCACCAAGCCTCTTCAACGGGCAAACGGCCTTCGTCTGTCGCGCGACTGGGTAAACCATCTGCTCATCAAAGCGTTTCCGCCTTCGCAGGTGGCCGTTTTGCGCGCATTGGAACGAAAGCCGTCTGGAAACCGACGGAGAGATGGTCTATTTTAGCTGTTTGTGCAGCGCCGAAAGGTCAAGTTCGAACCCGGACACCGGGACCTTCAATCCAAAGGCGTCGATTGTCTCGGGTTTCAGTTCGCCCACGTTGCCAAGTGGTTGACCGGCGGTACCGACGGCTGCACACCTGCCTGCAGCAAAGGCCCAATGCTGGGACTCCGCCGCCACGAGCTCCTTGCCGGAGAGTGTTCTGCAGACAGACTCTAGGTACATCTTGGCCTCCGAGTAGGAGGCCTGAGAGTGAGCAACGAGGCACCCCAAGTGCCATGCCTCAGAAACCCCACCGTCAGTGCGCGTATAGACTCTACCTATCTCGAAGACACGCTGAGGATAGTCGGACTTCATGTTGCTCGAGAGGGCGGCCATGATGTTGGGAATCAGCGAGTCCCTCAGCACGGAGTGCTCGAGGCTCCGCGGCTCGTGCACGACGATGCTCCCTTCTGAGGACCTGCCGAACTTCGCATAGAGCGTTTCCTGGTCCACAAGCTCAAAGGTCATGAGCTCCAGCATCCCGGAGCCGGCCATCAAGGTCGATGTCGAGTCAAGGAATTGCTCGAATGGATGGAAACTGCCGGGCTGGTTGCTGGGCGGGTAAAGCGATTCGATTCTGTCCATTCCATATCCCAGCGCGACCTCTTCGGCGATGTCGACTGGATGGAGGAGGTCGATCCTGTACCTCGCGGCCATCGCGGTGTCGCCCTTGACTGACAGACGGCTCCTTGAGAGAGCTTCGACTACTTGGCGCTTTGTCAAGTCAAGGCCGAGGACCGATGCAATAACATGGAGATCCAGCGCGAGCCGGACCGGGGCAAGGTCTGGCGTCACTCGCGGCCCGGTGGTGCATCCGATGGAGACAGTACCGATCTTCGCACCGGCTTCTGCGAGCGTCGTAGCCATTATCGCCAGGACGTCATCCCCTGCCTTGCGGTCTGTGCTGGTGACGTCAATGAACATATTGCGGGTCTTCGTTGTGACCTTGGTGAGGTCGCCGTTGATGACTGGGGGGAACGACAGGACTTCACCTCTGGAGTCGGTGATGATCGGGAACAGCCCGCTCCCCCCGAGGATCGGCCCGTAGGCCCTTCCTTCGGCTGTCTCCGAAAGAATCCGGGATATTGTTGCCGACTTCTTCGCTCCCAGAGGGGTGAACCTGAAGTCGGACTTGACAGCGGCGTATGAAAAGGGAGGCGTCACGCTTCCCAGGTCGTGCAGGCCGATGGCGACCTTCTTTCTTTTCCTTCCGAGGCCATTGTGAAGGTCTTCCTGCAAGGAGATGATCTGCCTGACGTCTTCAGTGTCTAGGCGAAGGCCGGTTGCAGTGGCACAGGCGATGAACGGCCTTACTGAAGAGAGTTTCGCGTCAACTGAAACCGAGACTCCCGAGGGCTTCACCGGGTAGCGAGGCATCCCAACTTCCTTCCCGAGGAGGCCCTTGAGCGACCTACCGATTCCGAAGTCAGTTCCGTAGTCGGGTCTGTTGGGGCTGTACTCGACTCGCACAGAGTCCTTGTCAGCGCCCTCGATGTCCAAGCCGATGTATGGGAGCCTGTCAAGAATCCTTGCTCGGCCTGCGCCGACCATCTTCGAGAACCTCCTCAGGTTGATCCTAACTACCGGCAATTTCCACTCTGTTCCTTAGCCAGTCAAGGTCGCTGCCGTATAGGGCTCTCATATCGTCGAGCCCGAAACGCATCATCATCAAGCGCTCTACGCCTGGTCCCCAAGCGAGGACAGGGACCTTCACTCCCAGTGGGACCGTCACTTCAGGTCTGAAGACGCCCGACCCGCTCAGTTCTATCCAGGCCTTCGCCACATCAGAATAACCGATTACTTCCAGAGATGGTTCAGTGTAGGGGAAGTATGTAGGCCAGAGCTTGACGCCCTTCATGCCGAGTTTCTTGTAGAACTCCTTGAGGAACCCCATGAGGTGCCTTACGTTGAGCCCCTTTCCCACCATAATCCCGTCCATCTGGTGGAACTCCGCGACGTGCTTGTAATCGAGGTTTTCATTCCTGTAAACCTTGCTGACGGCGAAGACCCGGGTCTCCTTTTCACGCGACTCGGAGAGCGCCTTCACCGTCAGGACGGTGTTGTGCGTCCTGAGGACCAGGCGCCTGGCCTCCTCGATTCTCCAGGTGTACCCCCAGCCCTTGCTGCCGGTCTTCCAGCCGTTCTCATGGGT